>JAQVOS010000017.1 GCA_028702495.1 Bacilli bacterium | reverse complement strand
AAAATGAATACGACATACTATTGCATTTTATTATAGTACCACATGGAAGTCAATTTGTCAAGATAATATTCGTTTTTTAATAATTCTATAAGTATAGAAAAGACTCCTTGTGGGAGTCTTTTAGGATGGCATTTTAACACTCTTTAAAATGAAATATCCTTTTTCTTTTGCAATTATGGACACATTGTGATAGACTTCTTCCATTTTCTTTTGGAGCGATTCAGCTCCTTGTTTCTTTTGGATAACCACTATGATGATTCCATTTTCGTTTAAATGATCAATTGCTCCCAATACGATATCATGAACCACTTGCTTTCCTGCCCGAATCGGAGGGTTTGAAAGGATGACATCATATGGAGATGTGATGTTTTGATACGTATCACTCTGAATCACACTGGCATTGACTATTTTGCTTTGCTTGATGTTTGTTTGGGCCAACTCTAAGGCCCTTGTGTTTACATCCGATAGGGTAGTCTGTGTTTTAGGATAGGCTTTCGCAATCAACAACCCGATGACCCCCACACCACATCCAATGTCTAGTACTTGTTCATTAGTAAAAGAGGGGAGATTTTGAAGAAGGACATGAGTTCCAAAATCAACACGATCTTTGGCAAAAACCCCACTATCTGAGGTGAATTCGAGCGTTACTGACCGAAAGGTGTAACGAAAGGTTCGCAGTTTACTTTTTAAAGTGTCGTCATTGATAAAATAGTGACTCATTATTTATCCTCCTTATAGAAAGAAAAACCTAGATCACTCTAGGTTATTCCATTATTTCAATTCAACAGTAGCGCCGGCTTCTTCTAATTTAGCCTTTAATGCTTTAGCTTCGTCTTCAAGAACGCCTTCTTTAATTGCTTTTGGTGCTGCATCAACTAATTCTTTAGCTTCTTTTAAGCCTAAACCAGTTAATTCACGAACAACTTTAATGACGTTAATCTTAGCTTGACCAACTTCTTTAAGGACAACATTATATTTTGCAGGTCCTTCTTCAACTTCTGGAGCAGCAGCTGCTGCGGCAGCAACAGGAGCAGCGGCAGTTACGCCAAATTCAGCTTCAATAGCTTTCACTAATTCATTAAGTTCTAATACTGTCATTTCTTTTCACGATGCGATAAATTCAGTAACATTGATTTTCATATTTCTTTCCTCCTATAATATTAAGCGTTTTTTTCAGCTATACCCTTAACCGCATACGCTAAATTGCGGATTGGAGCTTGTAATACACTGAGCAGCATTGACAACATACCTTCTTTGTTTGGAAGAGTTGCAAATATTTTTAAATCGTTTGGATTCATGACTTTGCCTTCAATAACGCCCGCTTTAACTTTTAGCTTGTCGTTTTTCCTAGCAAAATCATAGATCGTCTTTGCTGTTTTAGCAGCATCTTTCGAGAAAGCAACAGCTGTTGGTCCTGATAAGTATTGTTCTAGTCCTTTAATATTGCTTGCTTCAGCTGCTCTTTTAATCACGTTATTTTTAATAACGTGTAAATTGCATTTTTGAGCAAATAATTGACGACGCAAATCAGTTACTTGAGCAACGGTTAAACCGATGCAATCAACAATGATTTGGGCTTCGGACGAATGAATCTTATCAACAACTTCAGATACTACTTCAATCTTCTTTTGTAAAGTTGCTTCTTTCATTATTTTTCCTCCTATGATAAATGAAAACCTCTTGATGCCAATGACAAAAAGAGGTAAAGTTTGCACTTTATAACCTCGGCAGGATAATTAAGCAAATGCCCCTGCTGTCTACGGCGATTAATCTATTCTATTATTATGTTGGTTCATTTGTAATATTAAATGGTTTCTGGATTAATTTTAATGCCAGGGCCCATGGTTGATGAAATCGAAATGTTTTTCACATAGATACCTTTAACAGTTGAGGGTTTAATTCTCATCAACGTGTTATAGATGATTCTAACGTGTTCCATTAATTGCTCGCTTGCAAATGAAGCCTTGCCGATGATGGTTGGGATGTTCCCAGTCTTATCAACCCGATATTCAATTTTACCAGCTTTGATTTCTTCAACAGCTTTTTTTAGATCCATTGTGACTGTACCGGTTTTTGCATTTGGCATGAGGCCTTTGGGCCCTAAGATTTTACCGAGCTTACCGAGCTCACCCATCATATCAGGGGTTGCAACGATGACGTCGAAATCAAACCATCCGCTTTTAATCTTGTCAAGATATTCAGTATCACCAACGTAATCAGCTCCAGCAGCTTCTGCTTCTTTTGCTTTAGCGCCTCTGGTTAACACTAATACTCTTTTAACTTTACCTGTACCATGGGGTAATACAATCGCCCCGCGTAAATTTTGTTCTGCTTTACGAGAATCAAGATTCAAACGGAAAACAACTTCTACCGTTCCATCAAACTTAGAAACACTTGTTTGTTTCACGAGTTCAACGGCTTCAGCCAATGGATAACGTTTATTTGCATCGATTAATTTTGATGCTTCAACATATTTTTTTCCATGTTTTGCCATATTTTTTCCTCCTTTGTGGTCTAACGGAAATTCCTCCCACTACTTAAGGGTAGATGAACCTTAAATAACTATTTTGAATTTTTGTCGTTAGAAATTTTTGTTAATTAGTCTTCAACAACAATTCCCATGTTTCGAGCAGTTCCTTCAACGATTTTAGACGCTGATTCAACATCATAAGCGTTTAAATCAGGCAACTTTGTTTTCGCAATTTCACGCACTTGATCGCGTTTGATTGTTGCAACTTTTGTTTTCTTCGCATTGGATGAACCGCTTTGAATACCGGCAGCCTTCTTTAGTAAGTCTGCTGCTGGTGGAGTCTTTGTGATGAAAGAAAATGAACGATCCTCATAAACAGTAATGATTACAGGTACGACATTACCCATTTGGGCTTTTGTTGCTTCATTGAATTGGACAACGAATTGTTGACCATTCACACCGGCTTGTCCTAAAGCAGGACCTACTGGTGGTGCCATTGTTGCTTTACCTGCAGCAATTTGTAATTTAATGACTTTCGTAATTTTTTTCGTAGCCACGAGACACACCTCCTTTTTGTCCGTGATGTGGTATTTTTGAGTTTATAACTCTCCCACCAATAATAAATAGAATACGTGAGATTAATGCACGCTAGAATATTATACTCTATTTCAATAAAAAAGTCAATATTGTTTGTTGTTTCAAACAATGTTTTTTTGAAAAAGGAAACTCACCCTATTTCATGAAAAAAATCCTATTAATAGGATTTTTTATAATTTCTTAACTTCCGAAAAGTGGAGTTCTGCAGGAGTGGACCGACCAAAGAAATCAATCAAAACACGGACAGCTTCTTTTTCAAAGTCTATGGTTTCAATCGTCCCGATTTGACCTACGAAGGCACCCGAAACGATTTGAACTTGATCGCCAATTTCAGCTAAGAATTTCTTTTCAGCTAAAATGCCACATATGCGTAATATCGGTTGGATTTCTTCTTCTGGTAGTGGAACGGGTTTTGCTCCTCCACCCGAAGAACCTAAGACTCCTGTCACCATTGGAGTATTCCGAACCATGAACCACGTTTCATCCGTGACAATCATGTCAATGAATACATATCCAGGAAAAGGCTTTGTAAGAACTTCTTTTTTCTCACCCTTTTTAGTATACTCGATGGTTTTTTCTTCAGGAACAAGGACTTTAAAAATAAAGTCTTGCATGTTCATAGATTCAATACGACTTTCGATGTTACGCTTGGCCGTATTCTCCATGCCTGAATAGGTGGTTACCACATACCATGCTCGTTCGTTCATGTTATCTTCCCCAACTTTGGAATAATTGGAGTAAGAGTTGTACGAGATTGTCGGAAACAGCAAAGAATAATGACATAATTAAAGAGAACAATAAAACTGTTAGGGAATTTTGAATAATGGTTCCTTTGGTTGGCCATGATACACGACGAACTTCTTCAAAAGAAGGTTTGTAATAAGGCCAAATCGCAAGGATGACTGAAAATCCTCCCAAGCCAATCAGTATCCATGCAAAAACTTTTGGATAATCGCCAATTAAGAAAACACCATCAGCTGATAAGTCTCCGCTTAAAAATAAGGATCCTAAAATAATAGATACCAACGCTAAAAATAATAGTATCAAACTCTCGTGCTTATATTCTTTCATGAATACATTCGCTAAACGATTGGGCTTTTTTTCCTCAGACATAAACAATATTCCTCCTATTTAGTCTCTTTATGAATGGTGTGCTTATTACAGCGTTTGCAAAACTTCTTTACAACCATTCGTTCACTTTTATCAAGTTTATTACGATCCATTGTATAGTTGCGAGATAGACACTCTTCGCAAACCAAAATGACTTTTTCTCTCATAAACCTCACCTAATAACTCTTATTTATTTTACCAAAATTTCCCCTTTTTGTCAATTGTTATTTGGAGAATTTTCGGCATGGATCTGTTTTAGCTTTTGTTTAATCGCATATAAAACGTTATATACTTTCTTGATCTCCATATGAAGGATTTCAGCAATCACTTTCGCTCTTTTACCTTCCGTATACTTCAAATCAAAGACTCTTTGTTCTTCAGTGGTGAGGGATAGTGATAAAGTCTCTTCATATCGTACCTCTTCTTCGCGCATAAAGAAATAGGCATCACTCACCAAAGCAACATCATAATAGTAATGCTTCTCGTGGCGAAGGATGGCAATGATTTTTCTTTGTAAAATCATATCAAAATACTTATTAAAAGACTTCCCAACCATAGGATTGTATGTATAAAAGGCTTTATACAGCATCATCAATCCTTCTTGAAAGAAATCCTCATAATTTTTCGCATGGATACGAAAATCATGAAGCCTCTTTTTAATTAAGTTCGTGTACTTTTCAAATAAAATCCCTAAAGCAATATTGTCTTCTTCATACATCAAATACAACAATTCCGAATCGTTATATTGATGAATCATTGTTTATTCCTTTCGATATTTAATGATTTCGTAGAGCATAATTCCACACGATACCGAAGCATTTAGGGAATTAACATGCCCCACCATGGGTAATTTGACTTGAAAATCAGAGCGCTCTAACACAAGACGAGAAACACCCTTTCCTTCTGATCCCACCACTAAAACAAGTGGCATATCATACTTCATTGAAGTATAAGATACTGCATTTTGAGTCAGTTCAAGCGCCACAATCCAAAAGCCCTTTTTCTTAAGCACTTCAAGAGTGGAGGCAAGATTGGTGACTTCGCAGACTTTTACATATTCGATTGCACCCGTTGATACTTTTGCAACCGTTCCTGATAGACCCACACTTCTATTTTTAGGAAGTAAGATGCCATCCACACCTGTGGCATCCGCAATTCGAAGAATGGCTCCAAGATTATGAGGGTCTTCAATGCCATCAAGGGCAACAAGTATTGGATATTCTTTATGTACTTCCCTTAAAATGATGTCTAGTTCATAGAGTGGATAATCAAGGACCTCACACACCACACCTTGATGAAGACCACTTACCATTTTATCGAGCACTGGTTTTGTAACCATTTTATAGCGAATTTTTTGCTTGATGGCAAGATCAACCAAATCCTTGTTTTTATCATCGACATACAAACATTGAATGCGTTTTGAAGTTTCAAGCGCAGCTTTTACTGAATTTTTTCCATAAATCCATTCACTCATGATTATTCTCCCCAATCAATGCAACAATCAATCCAAACAATTCGTCGAGACGTGCTTGTTCTTGGCGAAGATATAAATACCCGATGATGGCTTCAAACCCAGAAGCCGTCAAGTATTCTTCATCGTGGTCTTTGTACTTGTAATTACGACCACGTTTATAAATTGTACATTCTTCCTCGGTTAAAATGGGATAAAGACCATGTAAAATCCGACTTTGCGCTGACCGACTGACAAATTTCACCGATTCATTGTGAAGCTTTTGTAAGTTGGTGATGCCCTTTCGAAGAACATGTTCACGCACACGAAGTTCATAATACGCATCCCCAATAAAAGCTAGGGTTGCTCCATTCAGTTCTTGGATTCTCACGAAAGGAAAACTCCTAGTTGACTCACGGCCTCACGGTAATGATCGGCTGTTTGAAAATCTTTGTTTTGGCGTGCTTGTTGCCATTTTCGAACCAAATCAATTTCTTCTTCGGTTAAAGGTGCAAGAGCTTTTTCAATTCCAAGAACCCAAGTGAGTTGTTCAAAGAGGAATACGACTTCGCTTGCAAGTGTTTCATTGAGTTCGGGTGACCGAAGCATGCTGTTCAATAGTTTCGCAACTTTGAATAGAACCGTAATGGCATTTGCTGTATTAAAATCATTGCTCATCGCTTCCACAAATTCTTGATGCAATCCCTTCAAGGAGGCATCCGTCAAGGATGTTGCCACTTTTATTGACTTCTTTTCCAGTTGTAATTTGCGTTTTAGGGCAATGTAGGGGCGCATCATCTTATCCAAATCCGTTTCAGCTTGCGTAATCAATTCGGGGCGATAGGTCATGGGTTGTCCATAAGGGACATTTAGTAATAACAAGCGATAGACTTGATAGCCAATGGTACGAACGAGGTCATGAGCCCAAATGATATTTCCGAGTGACTTGCTCATCTTTTCTCCGGCCATATCGATGCGACCATTGTGCATCCAAATATTAGCGATATGATGATTGAAAGCAACTTCTGCTTGTGCTATTTCATTGTCATGATGTGGAAATTTAAGATCGAGTCCCCCGCCATGGATATCAATGGGACCATGAAAAATCGAATTAATCATGACGACGCATTCTGTATGCCACCCTGGGCGTCCCTCACTCCAAGGGGAAGGAAAGCGAAGCCCCTCTTCCGTTTTTTTCCATAAGTTAAAATCAATGGGATTTTCTTTTTTCTCATTTTCTTCAATTCGAGCCCCAACGATGAGTTTTTCTTTGGTTTGTCCAGATAAAATACCATAATCAGCCACTTGATCAATGGCGAAATAAACATCGCCATCGACCACATAAGCTCCCTTTTTCTCAACCAATAATTCAATGAACTGAACAATTTCAGGAATGGTTTCGGTGACTTTAGGGTTTTTATAATGAGGAAGACAGTTGAGTGCGCGATAAGTATCGAGGATCGAGGCAATATAACGTTCTGATATGACGGTTTCGGTTGTTTCTTCTTGCTTAGCTTTTCGGATGATTTTATCATCAATGTCCGTGAAATTGGATACGAACTTGACTTGGTATCCTAGAAATGTAAAAAAGCGAGCAACCGTGTCAAAAAACACTACAGGACGTGAATTTCCAATGTGTATGTTATCGTAAACGGTCGATCCACAGACATACATAGATACTTCATTTTCCCGAATGGGTTTGAAAGCTTCCATGCGATTGGTGAGTGAATTGTAAATTCGAATCATATTGATACCTCTTTTTTACTCATTCATTATATCACATTTTCATTAAAAGATAAATAAGTTTAAAATAAAAGCATCAATTGAATTCCTTCAATTGATGCTCACTTTACTTGAGATGACGTGGTAAAATAACCACAAATTTGGTTCCTTTAGGGGTATTGGCCTGACAAGTGATTTTTCCTTTATGATGGGTAACAATCGTTTTCGCAATACTAAGTCCCAAGCCATTGCCTCCACTTGCCCGTGAACGGGCTTTATCCTCACGGAAAAACCGCTCAAAGATTCGTTTCCGATTTTCTTCTTGAATCCCAATTCCTGTGTCCTGAACTTCAAGGATGACATCCGATCCATTTACGCGACCAATGATGGCCACGCTTTCCCCTTCATTGGTATATTGAAGAGCATTATCAAGGAGAATGATGATTAATTGACTGATTTTATTGCGGTCTACACTCACTTTGACCGCTTCAACATCAATGATAAAGGTTTTGTTTTGTAAAGAGGCAAGTTCATGGAATGGTTCACTCACTTCATGGATCATTTCCTTAATATCAACCACCGAATAATCAATATGATAACTGTTATTATCAGTACGTGCCAATGTGAGCAAATCGGAAGTTAACTTATTAAGCCGCGACAATTCCTTTAAAGAAATGGCCAAATCTTCTGATATTTCCATCACCGTTTTTGCGGGATCGGCCATAATGTTTTCAATCTTACTCTGAACAATCGCAAGAGGGGTTCTAAGTTCATGGGAAGCATCGCTCACAAAGGAGGCTTGTTTTTCAAGCGTCAATAGGATTGGCTTGATGGATGCTGCACTCATGATATAACTCGCCGCTCCTGATAAGGCTAAAATGAGGATTGTACTAAGAAAATAGACAGAAATAATTTGATTACGTGAATAAACTTCGCCATCCACATTGATATAGATTTTCATGTAACTGGCATTGATTGACTCAACTTCTACTGCTTCAATGAGAGTGAGATAACTAGAGTCGACCGTCACGGTTCCCCCAGGATAATGTGTCGTTATCATGATGGTTTCATGATGAGCATAGTCAAACAAACTATCGGTTGTTGAAATGGAGTTTTCAAGCACGGTACTATGAAAATAATTGTCAACGCAGACGCCATATTCATTAAAAAAGGCAACATGCACGGAGGGCTCTTGAGGGGGACGAATTTGATTTACTTTAAATCCTTCTTTGAGTTCCACCGAATAATTATAGAGTGTTTTTTTAGCATCCCTAAAAAAGACATTATCTACACGCATGACAATAAAAGCTCCTAAGACGGAGAATATAATCAAATAGACAACAAGATTATAGATGATAAAGGCTAGTCGTTGATGGCGGGTTGCCCGACGATTGTTAAGATTCTTTTTCACTCCACATATACCCTACATTTCTTAATGTTTTTAAATACCCGTGATAATCGTATTTTTTAAGTGTTTTTCGCAAGTTCGAGACATAAACCTCAACAACGCTCCATACTGTTTCTGAATCAAAGCCCCATACACGATTAAATAATTGTTCTTTAGGAATGATGATTTCTTTGTTTCGAACCAAATATTCTAAGACATCATAGGTTTTTCCGATGATATCAAGCATTTCACCATTGATGGTCACTTTCTTCTGGACAATATCAAATTTCATATCTTTAAAGATGATTTGCAGTCCTTGAAAATTATTATTATAACGACGTAAGATGGCTTCGACACGAGCAATCAATTCATCACGATAAAAAGGTTTCGTCATGTAGTCATCGGCCCCTAGTTTTAGTCCTTTGACTTTGTCTTGAATCCCATCTTTTGCTGTTAACATCAATACAGGGCATCTTCCAACACGCCGAATATTCTTAAGAATTGTAAAACCATCCGCTCCTGGAAGCATGACATCCAAGATGATGAGGTCATAGATGTTTTGCTCCACCGCAAACATGGCTTCATCACCCCGATAAATGGAATCAATCGTTGCAATGCTTTTTAGCATATCTCCAATAGCTTTATTTAAATGACGATCATCTTCAACAATTAGAATTTTCATCGAACTTCACCTACTTTATCATGATTATAGTCTCTATCACTTAAATGAGACTTAAAGAAATAGAGAAAAAAAGCAAGCCATAAAAGCTTGCCTTTTGTCGAATTAACGTTTGGAGAATTGTGGAGCACGACGAGCTTTCTTAAGTCCGTATTTCTTACGTTCTTTAGCACGTGGATCCCGAGTCACTAAACCCGATTTCTTTAAAATGGGTCTAAAGTCAGGATTAAGTTCCATTAAAGCTCTTGTAATTCCATGGCGGATAGCACCAGCTTGACCAGTGATACCTCCTCCTAAAACATTAACGATCACATCATAACTATTCACAGTACCGGTTAAATTCAATGGTTGTAAAACATCTAAGCGAACAGCGGCAGATGGAATATAATCGACAAATGCACGGTCATTAATGGTAATTTTACCTTTCCCAGGAACTAAACGAACTTTCGCAACAGAGCTTTTCCGGCGACCAGTTCCATAGTATTGTACTTGTGCCATTCCATTCACCTATCCTTTCAAATGATACACTTCTGGTTGTTGCGCTTGATGTGGATGATCAGGTCCGCAATAAACAAAAAGTTTACGATACATTGCTTCACCAAGTTTTGTTTTTGGGAGCATGCCTTTGATGGCGATTTCAACCAACTTTTGTGGTTGAGTATCTAACATCTTTTGGGCAGTTTTTGTTTTTAAACCACCATTGTATCCAGAATGATGATGATACAATTTATCTTCTAGTTTGTTACCAGTTAATGCAACTTTTTCTGCGTTAACAACGATAACATAATCACCACAATCAACATTTGGTGTATATGTTGGTTTGTGCTTTCCTCTTAAAATGGATGCAACTTCGGTGGATAAACGTCCTAAAACGACATCTTCAGCATCGACGACGAGCCATTTGTGTACAACTGTTTGATTGTTAGCCATATATGACTTATTCATGGTTTCCTCCTATAATGGTTTCGCAAAAATTGTGGATGTTTTTGCTTTTTTATACAAGGGCTTTTATTGTGTGGGATAATAAAAACGTACCTTACATATCATACACCATGAAGCACAAAAAGTCAATATTTTTTATATTAGCAGTGATGATTTTTTAGGCAATGACATTGCGATTAAAGTTTCCTTCAATCCCATTGACGGTGACATATGAAACAAAAACATGTTGATCTACGCGCTTGGCGAGAGCCCGGTATTCTTCAATTTCATAAGCTAAAACAACCGATTCTAGGACCCAGCGAGGTTGACCTGTATAGCCACCAACTGCTTGAAAAATGGTAATACCATGATTAAATTTCTTTAAAAGCTCGGTTTTCATTTCTTCCAATTGAGTAGTAATGATGCTGATTTTCATATACTTATAAATGGTATGTATTTTATCAAGTGCAACAATATGGGTAATGAGTCGTACAACGGTAAACACAGCCACATTAATACTTCCTCCCACTATTCCAGAGGCGACGATGATGATAAAGTCAACTGCCATGGAAAATTTAGTGAAAGAGATATTCTTCTTGAGGGCAATATATTGGGCTAAGATGTCCATGCCACCACTTGACGCTCCACCACGTAGACATATCGCACAACCAACACCCGTGAGCAATCCTCCAAGGATGGATAGCAATAGTTTTTGATCAGCAAGGGAAGCAAAGGGGTCAAGTCCTCTTTGACGAAGAACTTCTAGGCCATAAATCATGATGATTTGAAGGACAACTGAAACTAGGCTAAGGTAAGCAAAACGCTTGCTCACGCCCTTCCATCCAATTAAAAATAGGGGAATATTAATGATGGCAATAAATATGGATTTACTGATGTTAATACCATTTTTTCCTAAAATGGTGGAAATGAGTTGGGAAACTCCGGTAACACCACCTGCATAAAATTCCCCTAAATCGAGGATCCAAACAATTGCAAGACAGTAGATGGTTGTCCCAATAATGAGTCCGGTGACAACCGACACATCCCGTTTTTTAAAGAACGATTGTATTTTATTCATAAAATCATCCTCTTTCACACATCACTGGCTAAATTTTTAAATTCTTCTTCCAAATCTAAACGTTTAAATAAAACAATTGGTTTTTGTGTTACTTGGGCTTCATCAATTACACCATACATCATGTCTTCCGTTGTGAGAAAACGGCCATTAAGACCTAGTTCATCATAGATGATGGTTGCTGTATCAGGCATTACAGGACTAATCATGAGTGCTACAATCCGGATAACTTCATATAAATGGTAAAGAACGGTTTCAAGTTCAGCCATTTTTTCGGGATTTTTTGCAAGACCCCAGGGAAGGGTTTCATCAATGTATTTATTAGCTCGATGAATGAGGTTCCAAACCAATTCTAATCCATCTTGAAATTCAAACGCATCAAAAGCTTTTTGAAATCCTAGAACCACTTCACCTATCACACATTCAACATCTTGACTGAATTCGTTGGTGAAGGTTGATTTTCGAACCGTGCCTTGAACATATTTATTCATCATGGAAATACTTCTTGATACCAAGTTTCCAAGATCATTGGCAAGATCAACATTGAATTTTTCAATAAAACGATCATATGTAAAAATGCCATCATTTCCAAGAGACATTTCTTTTACCAAATATAATCGCATGGCGTCAAGTCCATAACGTCTTGCAACATCCATTGGATAAACAACATTTCCTTTGGACTTACTCATTTTGCCTTCTTTGACCATGACCCATCCATGGGCGATGAGCTCAAAACGAATAGGAACCTCTAGAGCCATGAGCATGATTGGCCAATAAATCGCATGAAAACGTAAGATATCTTTTCCAACCACGTGAATCACTCGATCGCCATTCACCCAATACTTTTGGTAGGGTGTCTCGTCATTCGAAAGATATCCTAGGGCAGATAAATAATTGCTGAGGGCATCAATCCAAACATAAACAACATGTTTGGGATTACTTAAAACAGGAATTCCCCATTTGAAAGAAGTACGACTGACACATAAATCTTCTAATCCTTGCTCAATAAAACTAACCACTTCATTCTTTCTTGTTTCAGGTTGAATAAAGGTGGGATGTTCTTTGATGTATTTGAGTAAGGGGTCGGCATATTTTGTTAAACGAAGGAAGTATCCTTCTTCTTTTACTTTAATGGTAGGACGACCACAATCAGGGCAAGTCCCATCGCTGTTAAGTTGAGTTTTTGTGAAAAAGGCTTCACAAGGAACACAATAGTCGCCTTCATATTGTCCTAAATAAATATCTCCATTTTGAATGAGTCGTTCGAAAATTGCTTGAACCACTTTAATATGACGTTCTTCAGAAGTTCGAATGAAGTCATCATTGGTAATATTAAGATTTTTCCATAAGTCGCTGGTTTCTTTAGCAATACTATCCACAAAAGTTTGTGGTTCAATTCCTTTGTTTTTGGCAGCTGTTTCAATTTTCAAGCCATGCTCATCCATGCCCGTTAAAAAGAACGTATCAAAACCTTTCATTCGATGATAGCGCGCAAAAACATCGCACACAATCGTTGAATACGAATTTCCAATATGAACTTTGCCACTTGCATAATAAATGGGAGTTGTTACATAACATGTTTTCATGAAATCCTCTTTTTTTACCATAAAACCTTAAAGGTTTCATATTTTTCAAAAACTTGGTCTTTTTTACTTTTTAAGGCGGTTTCAAAAGGAACAGCAACTATTTGATTATTCACTTCACAAATGGCTACCCCACTGTTCCCATTTACAAGTTCTTCAACTGCTCGAACCCCTAAGGTTGCAGCGAGGACACGATCACGCGGTGTTGGGGATCCTCCTCGTTGAACATGACCTAATACGGTGGCTCTTGCTTCAAAAGGAGTGCTTGTGGTGATGGTTTCAGCGAGTTTTTCAACATTTGTGAGGTTTTCAGTGATAATGACAATGGCATGACGCTTGGTTTTTGATGCATCGCGAATGGTTTGAATGATGTCTTCTTCATTATATCCAATTTCACGACAAGCAACATATTCAGCACCAACACTGATTCCTGTCCAAATAGCAATCGCACCACAATTACGACCCATTACTTCAATGATGGAACAGCGACGGTGAGAACTAGAGGTATCACGCAATTTATCGACCGCCTCTACTACAGTTGTTAAAGCAGTATCAAATCCGATGGTAAAATCTGTACCACCAATATCATTATCAATCGTTCCAGGAAGACCGATACATTTGATGCCCATTCTTTCTAGTGCCCAGGCACCATGATAGGTTCCATCTCCACCAATGGTAACTACTGCATCAATTCCATATTCATGAAGGTTTTCAATGGCAACGGCTCTAATTTCTTCATTTGCAAATTCTGGAAGGCGAGCGGTTCCTAAGAAAGTCCCTCCTAAACGAATTTTGTCAGAAACAGACTTGCGAAAAAGCCGCTCGATTTTTCCTTCATACATTCCTTTATATCCATCATAAATTCCATAGACTTCAAGCCCATGTTGAATTCCAGAACGTACGACAGCACGAATCGCTGCATTCATTCCTGGGGCATCGCCGCCTGATGTTAACACTCCAATTTTTCTAATCATATTGGTCACCTACATTTCTTCATTCGTGAATGATATACTATTATACCATATTTTCTCTTCTATTTAATACTGTAAACATTTTCAAAAACGACTTGTAAACGGTCGTTGCGTTCAGTAACTTGTCCAACACCGATGTAGACAAAACCCGCTTTTAATTCCGTCGATATTTGACGATAAGTACGTGCAAAAACAACCGCTTCACAACTACCTGAATCATCATAAATATCCAAAAATGCCATCGGTTCATTGTTTTTGGTTTTGATATTTCGGATGGAACGGATGATAAAAAGAACTCTTACCTGTTTTCCAACAACAAGAGCATCCAAATTAGTGGTTTTCTTGTCAATTTTCAACTGTTGATACTTGATGAGTAAATTATACTTCAAGTTAAATCCCAATGTTTCTTTTTCGAGAATACTAATTTCATCAAAGGTATATTCTTCTTGATGAGCTGTATGTGTAATAATTCGAGAACCTAAAGTCTCAGCATAGTCCTTCCTAAGAAGGGATTCTTCATACGATTCAATCATATACTTCCGCGTCAACTGAAATTCATCAAGAGCACCTGCATAGACGAGATTTGCAACATGTCGTTTGTTTAAGAAAGACGCAGTCCGTCGAACAAAATCATCATAATTCTGATATAAACCAGCTTCACGCTCTTTTACGAGTTCACTTGCGATGGCATTCCCTAAATTGGCTATGCCTACAAAAGGATAATAGAGTCCTTCTGGACCGATTTCAAAGATGGTAGAACTTTTATTGATGCTTGGAAGCATGACCTCAACATGGTTTCTTCGACATTCGGCGATGTACGATTGCATGGCACTAGGACTACCAATGCTATTGGACATCAATACTGCCATAAAGTACAAATAATAATGAACTTTTAAATAAGCCATCTGATACGCAATCATCGCATAAGCAACAGAATGGCTCTTATTAAATCCATAATTTGCAAATTTTACAATATAATCATAGATTTCATGGCTTAAGGTTTCTGAATATCCTTGTTTCACAGCACTTGAAACAAATCGTGTTCGTTCTGCTTCAAGAACTTGATGATTCTTTTTGGAAACGGCGCGACGTAATAAATCAGCCATACCAAGGGTATATCCTGCAAAACGTTGGGCAATCAAAATGATTTGCTCTTGATAAACAATGGTCCCATAGGTTGCCTCAAGGATAGGTTTTAAATCCGGATGAGGATAAACGACTTTTTCACCAAATTTACGTTTGATAAACACCGGGATCATTTCCATAGGTCCTGGACGAAAGAGGGCATTGGCATTCACAATGTCCATAAAGGATGAGGTTTTAAGATTCATCAAAAGTTGACGCATGCCACGTGATTCTAATTGGAAAATACCAGCGGTATCCTTCGAAGCAATCATTTTATAAACAGCGGCGTCTTGTAATGGAAGTTGATAAATGTTGAGATTTTGTTTAGTATACTTCGCAATCAAGTCAAGAACATTTTTGATGATGGTGAGATTTCTTAATCCTAGGATGTCCATTTTTACGAGTCCAATGGCTTCAAGATCTCCCGCTTCATATTGTGTTTGCCACAATCCCCCAAGTCCCTTTTGAAGCGCGGTATAGGCGACCAGTTCGCCATCAGCCATGATAATACCTGCAGCATGAGTTGAGGTGTGACGAGGTAAACCTTCCATTTTTGCAGCTAAAGTATAGAGTTTATGGATGTCTTCGTCGCCTTCCATCATTCTTTGAATGAGTTCATTTTCTTGAATAAGAACATTTAAAGGACGATCGTCATCTTGGACTGGTTTTAAAATCATCTGGAGGCGTTGATCTGTAATTTGCATCACTCGAGCAACATCACGAATCGCCATTCGAGCGCCAAAGGTGCCGAATGTGGAAATATAAGCGACGCGATCTTGACCAAAACGACTCGCAACATAGGCAATGATTTCTTCTCGACGATCATCGGGGAAATCAACGTCAATATCAGGCATACTAATTCGATCAGGATTGAGGAAGCGTTCAAACAATAGGTCATATTCGAGGGGATCAACTTCTGTAATCCCAAGACAGTAGATGACAAGTGATCCTGGAGCGGATCCTCTTCCTGTTCCGACAAAAATACCATTTTGTTTGGCATATTTTACATAATCATAAACGATGAGAAAATAATCATTGTATCCCATCTTATCAATAATCGATAATTCATACAGTAGGCGATCACGATAGCGACCCACATCCACATTGCGATTTTGTAACCGCTTATTGAGTCCAACTTTACATAACGTTTCTAAATATTCACGACTATTATCCATTCCATAAGAAGGAAATAAGTAGGTCCCTGTTTGAATGGTCACTTGACAACTAGAAGAAATCACTTCTGTATTGTGAACCAACTCAGGAAAAGACTCTATCCAACTGGCTTCTTCTTCAGGGGTAAGATAGTGCATAGGTATTTCACGCAAACCAACCTGACTCCCGCCTTCAATGCTCCGAAGGGTTTGATAGACAGGGAGGTCTTCTTTCATGAGATAGGTTGTTTGGTGAAGGGCAACCATCAAAAACGCATTGGCTTTTAATAAAGACACTATCATCGGAAGTCTTTCACACATCACTTCAGATTGTTGATTGAGTCCAATATAAAAATTGGAAAAAAGTTCACGATAATAGCGAAGTATTGCGAACCCTTCTTCAAGTCTTTGATCACGAATGAGGCGAACCGCTTCATGTTCATCGCTTGGAAGAATGATGATGAGTCCTTTTGCTTCTTTTGCGATTTCTTCTAATATACATCCGCCTTGTTGTGCTTGTCGGGTCGCAAGGCGCATGAGCGATTGATATCCCTCATGATTTCTTGCATACACTAAAAGGGCACTAGAGTTCAAATCTAGAAGATTACATCGAAGTCCTAAGATGGGCTTCATTCCCCGATCTTGGCAACCACGATAGAATTTATAAGATCCGTACATCCCAAAATCAGCCATTCCCACCGACTTGATTCCACGATTCGCGCAAAAATCAAATAAGTTCGATAAAGAAATGGCAGATGAAAGCATGTTGTATTCAGTTTGTACATATAAATTGACGAATTTCATTGGATCACCTTTTAATAAGTATACCATATTTTTTGATAGATTAAAATAAAAATCGATAAAAACCCATCTAGAGCAAACCAATCCTAGACTGGTTTAACTAGATGGGAAATTTACTTATTTTCTTCGCTCTATTCGTTTCTTTTTCTTGAAAGCTTTGGGATATTTGCGTTTGATGGTCATGATTCCAAGGAAACTTACAATTCCAGCCCCAGCACCTATTCCTAGATACCATCCATAGTTGATGGATTGATGTTGATAGATGGATAAGTTTGTGATATGTACTTCTTGGAGGGCTTTGTTTTTTACAAAGGATACTACCATTTTTTCAAGACTCATCCCTCGTTGCTGAATCATCATTTCCCCGAGTTGATAAATGGAAGCAGGTGGAATAAACGTAAATTCTACAAGAACGATTTCTCCCAAGCGATTAGAACCATCATCATAGGCAAGAGACGCTCTCCCCTTGATGAGTTGATTTGCTTTTAAATTAGAAAGAACGAAGCTTTGTGATTTGGTAGGAAAAAGAATGGTTTTGATACCATCATTACTTTCAAGCGTGAATAAGATGCCTCGGAGTTGACATTTGTCATCTTGAAGGTTAATCTTACAATGAATAAAATCATAATCAATCGAAAACTGTGTTTCGACCGGAAAGGAACTGTCCCTAACAATGACGTTAAACGTCACTAATGGTTTTTCTTTCCACGTAAGATTCCCCCGACACAATACAACATATTGAATGGAGTACTCATAATATCCTGCTTCTTCTTCGTAACATTCAATGGCAACGTGTTCATTATCGACAACAAATGGAACCGATTGATCATTCATCATGATGTCTTCGATAACAATAGAGGTATCTACAATGATATCGAGCGGCAAATAAAAAGGCTCCTGGACACTCGCTTCGAAATCGACTACTTCATGATAGTGATCTTGACCATTCACCTGATCGCGTTCAACAAAAAAGGTAAAGATGCGTACTCTTCCATCAATGCTTGTTAAAACGAGTTCGTGCATCCCTGTGGTTCTCACCATATGATGATTGACAATTGATTCTCCATCAAGGGTTGCATTGCCCGTGAATAATAGTTGATATCCGAGGGGATAATATCTTCCCTCATGAATATTGGTATAAAAGTCAACCGTGATGAGGCCTTCGATATTTGTATCATGAAAATCATACATAACAGGATAGTCTCCCCACACAGTCGCTTGGTATGGTGTCATAAAGTATGTATCTTGAGGCAAGAGGATAAGATCGAGCCCATAAATCACCTGATTCAATCGTTCTTGATAAGTGGTGTTTTTTTTAAAAGAACGACAATCGAATATTTTATATTCATAAAAACCCTTCTCATTTTCAACAATTAATCGATTTGAATGATGTGTTAAAACCCCCATTTCAAGGATGATTGGAAATCGCGCAACTTCACTCATCGAATCAGTCGAATAAAATATCATTTCTGTTGCTGTTATCCTAAGTACCACAAGATTGCTCATAAGCGTGGTAAAACGACATTCTAGGTCAAATTTCAGGGCTGTAATAACTTCTAGTTCTTGACTCAAGTGATACACACATGTTTTTGTGAGTAAGATGATCACTTGATCCCTAATTTTCACCGAAGCGATGGTGGGGTCTTCTATAAAAATTCGCCTCATAATTTTTCCTTCAAAACTCAATTGAATAACAAAAGAAGCTCCTTCTTCGCCTCCCGCATTCCCCAAATCGCCCCCTGTGAGTGTTTCTTTATAACCTCCGAGATAGAAACAAGTCGGAGTGACTTTGAGATGAGTGAACCACTCATCGCCACTTCCACCTATAAGAATAACCTGAATCGAAACAAGTGTGCGATTTAATGTAATGAGATAAGCATCGATTTGACCTAATGATGAAGATTGAATGATAGGCTCATCCCCTTGATAGTGAATAACCCCGCCATACAAATAGATGCTATCCTCATAACTCACGATATGACTTGATTGATAAAAACCTTCTTCAAAAACAGCCGTATTGGAGAGTGTTCCTTGGTCATATTGATAAAGAAATAGTTTCCCATCAAAACACATAGAACATAATAATTGATTGTTTTCAAAAATAGCCTCGGGAATGATGCCTTTGGGAAATTCGATTAACAGATTGCCTTGATACCATAAAGTAATACTGTGAAATGTTTGTTGAAAATGATAAGGCCCCACCTCACAAAGGGTAACTTCCTCTGGATAATAGTCATCATCAATCTGAAAATCATTGGTGATGCTTGTTATAAAGAAAGAACAAAGAACAAGTAGTAGCTTCATAGATGATTTTTCCTTTTCGGATGGATGATAAGAGCAAATACCGTCCCAGTTAAAGTGAAAAAAAACACGAGGAACCATCCAGTATACTCTCTTGGTTCGCTAATTACCCCACCATTATAGGTAGCTTCTAAAGGAAGAAAGGGGGGAGTTGGGCATGCTTTTTGATAAAATAGGGGAATTGGTATCATTTCAAAATTTTCAACAGTTGGTGTTAAATCTTCCACTTTGAAATCAAATACTTTTCGAAGTTGACCTTCACCAATAATGATTAGCTGATAGACACCTGGCTTTAAAATGGACGTGTTTGATGAAAAAGGCATTTCATTTAAAGTTGCATCGCCATTAAAAGAAGGTGCAAACCCACAATCATACGTTTCATTCATTGATAGATTACTCACAAATGGCACATAAAATCGATTGAGGAGGACAATGGTGGCACTAGGTCCTTCATAGATTGTTCGCTCCTCGTAACAACCAAATCGCTTCTTTACTTGAGGTTCACCGGTATATCCCGCCATCACCCCATCGATTAAAACATACTTTTGTGGGATGACTTCATAGCCATAAGCATGGCTTTTATAAAGAGGTGTTCTAATGGTCGTTAACTCAATTGTGACCAATTCTTCTTCGCGCTTTCCTATAATCCACCACCCATCATCGTAACAAGCCCCATAAGCATCTTCCAATTTTCCTTGATAAGTCCATGGAATCATTGTCATCCCATCCATTTGAAACACACCAAAAAATTTTTCCTGACTCGTGAGTCTGCTTACAATATCAAAGAAAAAGTAAGTAGTTCCTTCATGAGATGTTTGACACTCTCGATAAATGAGTTTTTCATCGGAGTCCTCATGCAAATAGACTTGTTGCGAAAGTCGCTCAAAAGCCCCATTATAACAATGAATATCCATTTTTGATTGATTGTCTTCCCAATAAGAAACGAATAAATAAAGCATTTCTTGATTACAAGCAAGACGAGTGGAGCCAATACTTGCTGAAATAGGGGTGGTACGTACGAGTTCTAAAGACGCATCAAGAATGATACCAAACTTTTGATACTGAGTATCTGATTCGCAAGGAAAACTTCCTGTAGCTCCCAACACTTCGAGAAGGCCATACAAATAACCATTCATCCAAACCACATCAATCCATCGATTCCTCCGATTGTTGCCGATGATACGTGAATGGAGAATATCCCAATTTGTTTTTTCGACTTTTAAAACGACAAGTCCATTCAGTAAAGGTTCTGGGATATTCCATGGAGCATCCTTTGAAGAACTTGTTAAAACCAAAGTGATGGAATCCTCATCGGCTTGGGCACAAAAACCCAATTCCTGACCCTGTCCACCAAAATCGCGACAGCGTATGATCGTTCCATTGTGCGTTATTTCTCCCAATTGAACATTGGTATGATCCATGAGAATGTATGTTAAAAAGAAGACAAGACCCGCTTCGCTCGTCATACCCCAAGAGATGTATCCATATGACAATGAAAAAATCTTTTCAAAATGTAATTTGTGATTTTGATAATAACGAATAAAAGCATATTCTTGAAGGAGGAGACTGTGTTTCTTTGGCTCATGAAAATCCACTGAGCCAAGAAGGAAGTAATTATCTTCTGATTCAAAAACACAATCCTTTATTATATAGGTAGCAGTTCCCACTTCTTCCGTATTAACTTCTTGATAAAAAGCCATTCCCTCGTCGAGTTCATTTCTTCCGATGATATGTATCGTCTTGGCAACATAAAGAAGATCTTGGGTGCGAATATAAGTAAGCTCATATGTTCCACAAGCATCCCAATTCACAGCACCTGATACCCTCTCAAAGTCTTCAATCTCTAATAAATCATCACTCCCGACTCCCACTTCGACAATCATAGTATCCTGATAAAGTAAGGGAGGAATCATCAAACTTGGAAATAAAGTACAAAATAAAAATAAGAATAGCGGTTTCACACTCTCACCTCTATCCTTATATTACCAAGACACTTCTATTTTACTAAAGTAAAAGTTACCCCAATGGGTAACTTTACAAGAATAAAGTTAAAATGGAAGTTGTAATACCACTGATGACAAGCGCAATGCCAGAAAGGGCTCCGGCAATGGGATCGATTTCCAAGGCTTTTGCTGTCCCGACAGCATGAGCAGTGGATCCAAGTCCTAATCCAATCATTCGTGGATCTTTCATTTTAAAAAGTTTAACCATAAAAGGAAGAATAGCTGCTCCAATCACAGCCGTTAAAACCACAACTGCGACGGTAATCGCACGAATGCCCCCTAAACGGGTCGATATTTCAATGGCAATGGCTGTTGTTGTCGATTTTGGAACCAATGATGCAATAATGGTGTCATCAAGTTTCAGTAAATGACCAATAATCAATGTTTCACCGATGGATACCACCGAACCCACCACGGTTCCTATGAGAATGGGAATGAGGTTTTTCTTAATTAAATCTCGTTGTTTCGCAATCGGGACGGCCAGTGACACGATAAGAGGTCCCATAAAGACATTGATGCCACTGAGGTCGGTTAAAAAACTCTTGATCTCAATTTTCGCAAGTGATACATACACCATCAGTAGGGTTGCTGAAAATAGGAGGGGATTAAATAAGGGAATTTTGGTTAAACGATACAAGTATCCCCCTAAAATATATAAGAACAAGGCTAACATAATTCCAAAGGCTTGAGTTCTTAGTAGTTCATTCATGGTGTGCTTCCTTCCTTTCATTCAAGCGCTCTTGAATAAAAATCGCAAGTTTCACACTATAAGCAACACCAAAGAATGTCACAAGAATCCCTACGATGATGATAAGACCGATTTGCCAAATGAGTGGGGAAAGGATGTCAAAATACTCCATGACCGAAACCGCCGCTGGAATGAAGAAAAAAGCCATATTGCTTGTTAAAAAGGACCCTACATCATCCACATCTTTTATTTTCACAAGTCGATAATTCATGGCAATGAGAAGTAAAATCATTCCAATAATGGGACCAGGAATAAAGATAGCAGGTAAAATCCATAAAATGAAATGGGATAAAGCTTCTCCTAAGATATAAAATAATAAGATTAAACCAATTTGTTTGAAAATTTTCATAATTCACCTTTTCAAATCATTATACCACATCTCTTAAAAATGATCATAACGATACATAGAAAAAATCGCCCAAAGGCGATTATGCTTCAATTAAGCGAAGGGTATCACGAGCAATGACTAACTCTTCATTGGTTGGGATTAAATAAGCTTTCACTTTGGAATCAGGAGTGGTCACCAAGGTTGTTTTGCTACGAACATGATTTGCTTTTTCATCAAGTGTCATGCCCAAAGCGGCAAGACGTCCTACGACTTCAGCCCGGCAACGATCGGAGTTTTCACCAATACCTGCTGTAAAGACAATGGCATCAACCCCCCCCATATAGACATAGTAACTTCCAACAAAGTCAGCAATGCGCTTATATTGGATATCAATGGCTAATTTACAACGTTCATTTCCTTCATCCATCCCTTGTTCAAGATCACGAGAATCATTTGATACTCCTGAGACACCAAGGTATCCAGATTTTTTGTTTAAAATGTTAATGACTTGGGTAATTGAAAGGTTTTCTTTCTTCGAGATATATTCAATAACGGCTGGATCAATATCACCAGAGCGTGTTCCCATGGGAATGCCACCTAGAGGAGTCAGTCCCATCGAAGTATCGATGCACTTACCATTTTTAACCGCTGCCAAAGAAGCGCCATTCCCGAGGTGAATTGTGATAATCTTACATTCTTCTAAAGGTTTGCCCAATAGTTTAGCGGCTTCTTGAGCAACATATTGATGACTTGTTCCATGGGCGCCATATTTACGAATGCCATATTTTTCATACCATTCATAAGGAATGGCATACATATACGCTTCAGGAGCCATGGTTTGATGGAAAGCTGTATCAAAAACAGCCACTTGTTTTACGTCAGGAAGAATTTTTGAGAAAGCATCAATTCCAATCAAGTTAGCTGGATTGTGCAGCGGAGCTAGATCACATAGTCTTGTGATTTCAGCGATGACCTCATCATCAATCAACACGGATTGATGATAGGTGACACCACCCTGAACAACACGGTGACCAATGCCTGTGATTTCTTTTAAATCGTGAATAATTCCTTTTTGAATTAGATCATTTAGAACAAGGTCAACGGCAATCGAATGATTCTTTACAGGAAGAACTCTTCTTTCCTTGACTCCGCTAATCTTAATCGTGTAAATTCCATCATCGGAACCAATGCGTTCAACAATACCTTCCGTAATTACGACTTCTTCAGGCATTTCAAGTAATTGAAATTTTAGGGAAGAACTTCCTGCGTTTACAGCCATTATTTTTTTCATATTATCATTCCTTTCAATTGTTTAATCCATTGATCGAGATCATCGATGGTTTTATTGAGTTGTTCTGTATCATTTAATCCAGGGAGATTCATTGCCACCATTTCATAGGTTGCAAGATGTCTTTTACATCCAATAAGGATGCTCTTTCCAATGATATTATTTTGAAAGAGAGTTTCAGGGAGAACAATGATTCCAAGCATCGTTCCAGTAAATTGTTCTCTAAATGCTTGAATATCTGGTTGATTGAAAAAATCATTATCAATCATGAAGATAAAGAATCCTTGATCATCGAGATGCTTCAGTGCTTGAAGCACGACTTGATAAGGAAAATAGGAAGTCCCTTTACCCGTATCTAAATCTCCAATAATCATTTGAGCCGATACAAGGATGGGATCAAGACAATTATTGACAAAGATTTCAACGTTATTCCCCTGTAAATCAAAATTAAGACGGGCTAACGCGGCCAATTTGTTATCTTTTTCAATGCCGACGAGTTGAATCGGATGGGCTAAATAGTTGGTCACTGCTGTTAATAAATTTCCCGTTCCCAAAGCCATGTCCAATACGACGCGATTGGGAATGGATAGTTTTCCAACAAAATACGCAAATAAATAATTGATGGCATCAGGTGTCATGAGAGATAAAGGATACCGATTTTGATGTTTAAATGCCTTCACAATGAGGAGTTCCATCGATAATCGAACTTCTTCATTGAGGAATGTTTCCTGACGAAGACGATGATAGATAGATTCAAGTCTCGTAACTGTTTCAGGTTCAAGTCCTTCATCATCTATTTCATCTAATAAATCCTGACCTGCTCGAATTAGACTGTCGAAAAAATCTAATTGAAGGGCTTCGTGGAGAATAAGACAAGCTTTTTCCATTTCTCCTGTATATAAATCAATTTTTTTAGGGTCGCGCATAAAACTCCTTACACTTGCATAATCGTACATTCAATATTTTGGGGGGTGTCAAATGTCATGATGGCATAACTTTTAGCATGGCCTCCTCGAGGAAAGCTCACACTTCCTGGATTAACCACGACAATTCCATCAATCACTTTTACCATGGGTACATGGGTATGTCCGAAAATCACCACTTGGCAGCCAAAGGATTTGGCTCGAGAAATCATTTGGGATAAGGGATAAGCATGACCATGATGAAGATAAATCAACACATTCCCTGTTTGAACCAAACGTTCAAGAGGATAGTGGTAAAAATCACAATTTCCTTTCACCGCTAAAAAGGGATCTAGAAGCATTTCGGGAACACAACTATCACCCGCATGAAGATAATAATCTGCTCGATTCATTAAGACGATGCGTTCTAATACATCGGAATCACGATGACTATCACTCACTATAACGATCTTCATAAGAACCTCACCAACTTTCTTTATTATACCACCTAACCACCCGAAAGTAAATTGATTTTGGCATGCAAAAAAGAATCAACCTCACTAAAAAAGGTTGATTCTTGCAAAAAGGATGACTTTGGGCTATAATGAATCAAAGGTGATTTTATGAAAAAGTGCATGATACGCATGATTCGTTATTATCAAAAGAATATTCCACATGAACCTCATTGCCGTTATACACCCACTTGTTCGCAGTACGCCCTCGAAGCCTATGAAAAATTCAATTTTTTCAAAGCATCATGGCTATCTTTGTGGCGAATTTTGCGATGTAATCCATTATCTAAAGGGGGATATGACCCTGTTCCTAAAACGAAAAAGGAAAAACAATCAGAACAACTTCCATAATTGAACAAAAGGCCATTTGATGATATTCCATAACCAAAGGAGTATCTTTTTTATTTGGAGCCAAAGATTTGCAAAGAATCCTTTGGGGATACTAGGGGATGATTGTTCTACTTTAAAAATTAAGACCTTTTGTTCTACTTCACCATTTTCATATTGAATGTCAATCACCATTTCATATTCTCCTGCTTGGTGACGATTCTCGGTATAATCATCTTGAACAATATCAATCGAGAATGACATCGGTTTTGTTAATTTGCGTACTTTCAATAGGGTCATGATGTCTTTGGTACTTAATAGCTCGCCGACATTCACTGTTACGATGTTATTATCAATATAGAAGTAAGGCGGAACATCATCAATGACATCAATTTGATAGGTTGCAGTATTGATGTTTCCACTCGAGTCTATTGCTTGAATGGTCACGGTATAATGACCCACATAACTTGCATTGGGTGTATAAGTATCTGCCACAATCATATAATCGAGCGCACCATCATAATTATCAATAACACTAATCTGGAAAGTATTCAAAATACTATGGATATCCCCTGTATAGGTATAGGAAACACTATGCAAGGTGAGAGCTGAAGTAATATCAGGGATGGTATGATCCTCATTCATGATGGTCACCGTCACATCCATTTGATTATGTGAGGTATCTTCATAGGTCAATGTCACGATGAATTCTCCTTTTTCTGTTTCGTGACCTGTAAAGTGATTGACTGTTTCCACGATGGTGACTTCACTATAATTGTCGATGACATGGATGTTGGCAATTATTTGTTCGATGGTTAGGACCACCGCATCTACTTCGCGATGATAGCAAATGATGGAATCCTCAACATTTAAAACCGGTTGCTCGTGATCAACAACATGAAGAGTAATTTGCATTGAAGAACTATTCCCTGCTCCATCAGCAACCGAAAATGTCACCACATAATTTCCCAATGAACGATTCTTAATCATTGGGACTTCAAGCACGCTTGTTTCATAAAGAGTAGCACTGATTTGGATTGCACTGGTGATGTTTCCATCAATTTCATCATAAGCTGTAATACAAAGCTCGTTTTGAAGTTCTAGTAGTCCAATTGGATCATCGACGGTTGTCGTAAACGAATAGGCATTGGTATCAAGAACGGGAGATAAATAATCCCAAAAGGATTCACCATAACAATAGTCTTGAAGGTTCTCGCCAAGAGAAAGGCTCGTAATATCATAAGAGGATGATCCTCTCACAGTATCATAATCAAAACTCGAATTTGTTGGAAGATATTTGGTTTTGTCCGCTTCCATTAATAAAAGGAGACTATCAATTCCCAAACACTCCTCTTCATAGAAAAAGCAAAATTCCATGCTTTCCATCATTGTTGAAGTAAGGAGAATATTGGAAATTTTAATATAAGCGACCCCAGTTGCGACTTGGAAAGCATGCCCACAAGCAATTCCCATGCTTGATAAGGTCTTTAGTGGGGTTAAGGTCCCTAAAGATGCATGATTTTCATCAAATAGTTCAATTTGTGGAGCATGATCAAACTGGGGTAAGGCGCTCCAATCCAAAGCATGCAAATTGGTTTGTTTATTGACATAGGTTGGCATAAAGAAGTATTCCACCCCACTTTTTATGGGAATGAAGCCACTGGGTCCAACCTCCAATTGGGCATACATATCATAGTAAGCCTCATCAACCGAGAACTCTGTAAACAAGGCTGGATTGATGTAATTCAGACTTTCATAGTCGTCCGCATGAATCGTCGTTCGACACATCCATCCAATGATGAGGACACTCATCAATAATAATAAGATTTTTTTCATCATTTCCTCCTAAATGAATT
>JAQVOS010000016.1 GCA_028702495.1 Bacilli bacterium | reverse complement strand
TCGGAATGAATTTAATAAAGAGCTCAAGCGTATTAAATATAAAATTAAAAAAGCTTAATAATTACTTTTCAGATACTGAAAGTTTCTATTAAGCTTTCTTTATGCCACACAACTGTAAAACTCGGGTCAAAAATTCAATGAAGAATACTATGAGCCAATTTTTCAAATAATAAAACACCCATGATTCGATTGACAAAAATTCATTCAATCGATAAATAAATTAATTTCTAAAAGAAGTTGTGTTTTTCTCAACTTCTTTTTGCATTTTTTGGTGAATCATGTTATAATACTACTAGTAAAAACATCAACATTTTTGAAAAATAGAAAGTGATGTCAATTAAAAAGAAGGAGAATGAAGGAAATCCATGATTAGAATTATTAGAAAAATATGTAGTTTTTCAATGCTTTTACTTGTTTTAGGATTCGTCTTTAGTGGTAGTATCACTGTTCTTGCAGTTTCTCAAGAAACCATAGTCAATGGAGCTAGTTACTATGTCGATCATACGGCAGAAACCAACCCATTACAATATGGAGTATTACAATATCGTGATATTGCTTATTCCAAAGCGGGATATCATGCTATAACTGGTGCCTCAAATTGTACAGGTAATGCTGCAGGTTTAGGTGGAGGGGGAACTTGTATCCCTTCAACATTCTATCCCCAACAAGTCAATGTTCTTGAAATTCCTGCATCATTAGATTTAAAAATCACTCCATGGTCAAAAATGAGTCAAGCTGTATGGAATTTATCTACAGTTAAGAACATGGCGAAGAATTATGAACAATTGAATCCTGGATATCGGGTTGTTGCTGCTATCAATGGAGATTTTTTTGATATTAACTCGAATAATTTATTTCCTAAAACTCCAAGTGGAGCTCATGTATCGAGTGGTGAATACTATAAGACCATTACAGGTCGTGCTGTCAGTTTTACAAATGATGGCTCTACCAACACCTTAATCGGAAATGGCGTTCCTCAAAGAACCTCGACTCCCTTTTTAACAGTGTATGATACGAATGGGAATGTGGTTCAAGAAATACCTGTAAATAAAGTCAATACGACCCCAGGTGCAAATGAGATTGCTCTTTATTATGCAAATTGGGCTCTCGAAGCGGGCTGGTCTGCTCAAAGACTTGTTCCAATCAATGTTGAAAATGCAATTATCGTCGATAATGCAACTTATGCATTACCAATTTCAAGTAGTGATTTTTATGGGATTGGAAACATCACTGGATTTGGATCAGCTGAACTCGGTACAGGTGATTTTGCGATTGTGAGTAACAATACTGAAGTTACAGCTCTTTTACAGCAAGGTGTTAATATTCGTGTTCAATATGAATTTACAGGACTTTTTGCTGATGCAACTGAAGTAATCGGTGTTGGTGAAACACTCATATATAATAATGAATTCAAATCAACTGATAATAATCGTCATCCTCGAACCATGGTAGGAGTGAAGCCTGATGGAACCATCGTTATGACTGTTGTTGATGGACGTCAACCTGCAACCAATATGTATGGAGCGACAGGCTCAGAAATGGCAGCCATATTAAAACATTATGGTTGTGAAGACGGCTATAATCTAGATGGTGGAGGTTCTTCCACAATGATTATTCTTGATGATGGTGAATTTAGGGTCATGAACTCTCCATCTGATGGAAATGAACGAAGTGACTCTAACTGTCTTCTAATCGTTGCAAAAGTTCCAACCATCGATACAAGCGTGGATGTAACAACCGATCAATTAACCATCAATGCTGATTTAGTCGATCAAAAGGGAATTGCCTTTACTGATCTTTATGTCGAATTAAATGGTCAAATGAAGAAAATCGAGAATGGAAAAGTAGAATTTACTGGATTGACTCCTAATACTGAATATGGCTATAAATTCTATGGGTACAATGAGGGAGTATATCGTGATTTAGTGTATGAAGGTAAAGCCTCAACTTCAAAACGAATGCCAACCTTTGGTCCTGCAATTTTTGAACTTTTTGAGAATACTCTCTATGTGAATGTAGCGATTGATGATCCGGATGGAGCATTAACGCGGAAGAGTGTACAAATAGGAGAAGAGAACATTATTATTACAAATGGGAGAGCCATCTTTAATAATTTTGAGGGAAATCCTTTCAGTAATTTCTCTCTTAATATCAGTTATGATCTTAATGATGGTGCTGGAAGAATTGAAGTAGATCTTACAGATCATCCTATTGTATGTACTATTTCCTTGATTCTTAGTTCGATTGCATTCAACATGGAAGAGTATATGAAGTCTTTCCTTGAAGAATAGACAGGATAGAAATAGAAGCTACCTCCTACTGGATGTAGCTTCTATTGATTTTAGCATGATTCCATGATATAATATTCACAAGAAAGAAGAAAACTTATGAAAAAAATCTGTTATTTCCTTTTAATCATCATTACTAGCCTCATCTTATCCGTTGGTATGAGTGTTCAGGCAACAACCATTGATTTTGGGGGAGGAAAATATCAGGTCACGGAGCGAACTGTTGAAAATAATCTTCCCTTTGCCATCACTCATTGGATAGATTTTGGACAATCCGGACTTGCTTCAGCATCAGATCCACAAGTAGTGAATATCTTAGATATCCCTGCATCAAGTGACATTAAAGTTGTACCATGGTCTAAACTTGGATCTTCAAGATGGAATATGACCACATTGACATCGATGGCAGAAGATTTTGAAGCTGATAATCCAGGTTATCGTGTGATTGCTGGTATTAACGGAGATTTTTTTGATATTAATGGTAATGAAAACTTACGTTATGCAACAGTTGGGGTTCATGCTTCTCTTGGTCACATCTATAAATCAACTGATACCTCAACAACAACGAGAGATCCCATTGGATTTAAGAATGATGGATCATTAAAACCGATTGTTGGGAACGTTTCTTATGAAAAAACAGATAAAATGATTTTAACTCTTTACAATGATCAGGATGAGTTAATCGATGAATATGAAATTGATGTCATCAATCAAGCACCAGGAGTCCTTGAAACAGCCATTTATTATGCCAATTGGAATGCCAATCATACGATTGAAGCGATGATGGCTCCCACAGGGTATGTTATTTCTGATGCCACCTATGCCCTTGCTTTTTCACCGAGTGATTTTTATGGCTTGGGTGAGATTAGTCATTTTGAATCAAGATTGCTTGGTGAAGGGGAATTTAGCATTGTGACAGATAATCCCTTACTTCAAGTACAATTACAAATAGGCTTAAAGGTTCGAGTTCAATATGAATTTAGTGGGGCTTTTGCTGGCATTGAAAACGCAACAGGAGCTGGAAGACCCATCATCTATGATGGCGTCTTTCAACCAGATACATCAACCTTTGGAACAACCCGTAACCCTCGAACCATGATTGGAAGTAAAGCAGATGGCTCAATTGTGATGTGTGTGGTAGATGGTCGTCAAACGGGGATGACAGGGGTTGCACACCCTGAAATGGCAGCGATTATGAAATACTATGGATGCGTTGATGCATATAATCTCGATGGAGGGGGTTCTTCAACGATGATTATCTTGCAAGATGGTGAGTTCCAAGTAACCAACACTCCCTCTGAGGGACGAGAAAGAAGTGATTCTAACTGTTTATTGGTTGTCGTAAAGACCCCTATCCTACAATATGATTTTTCTGAAATCACCGATCATTCTTTAACAATTAATGCGAATGTCGTTGATAAAAATGGATTTCAGTTTAATGATTTGTACGTGAAGATGAATGACGAATATCGAAAAGTCGAAGCAGGACAAGTGACCTTTACAAATCTTGATAGCAATACGTCTTATCCTTTGGGGTTTTATTATTTTGAAGATGAAGAATATCATGATTGTGTCATCCAAGATGTTGGTCTCACAGCTAAAAAAGTACCAACAATTACTTCAGTTCAAATGATAATGGATCAAGGAAATATAAAAGTGTATGTTGAATTTAATGATCCTGATCAGGCACTTGATCGAAAAAAAGTAACGATTGGAGATACATTTCAAAATATGATTGGAGATATGGTCACATTTTACCAATATGATGGCGAATTGAGTCCGTTTATCATCAGTTATGCTTATGACTTAAAAAATGGGGAAGGTCGAATAGATGTTACTCTTACCCAAGTTCCCTTACAGTGCTCTCTAGGTCTATTCATTCAGATGGTATCAGATATTCTTGCGGATGAGGTCAATCAAGTCATTTTTTCCTAAAAAAATACTTCCATGTTTTTTGATTGCTATAAGTGAAAAAATTATGTATAATAGATAATAGTAAAGGAAACAATTATGGAAAATATATTAAATCTCAATCAATCTATTTTATTAACGATTAAACGCATCGGCATCAATGGCGAGGGTATTGGATACTTCAAACGTCAAGCTGTTTTTGTAAAGGGAGCATTGCCTGGAGAAGTCGTAGAAGTAAAAATCACGGCTATCGAAGAAAAATACGCTATTGGTGAAGTCACTAAAATGAAAGAAAAATCTCCCGAACGTGTGGATCCCCAATGTCCTTACTATGGAAAATGTGGGGGTTGCCATCTTCAACATTTGTCATATGAAGGCCAATGTCGCATTAAAAAAGACATGGTGTATGAAGCATTCGAGCGCTATTTTGAAGGCAATCTTGATAAAATAAAATTTTATGACACGTTAGGGATGGATCATCCTTGGCATTACCGAAATAAATCAAGTTTACCAACACGTCATAGTGGAACAAATGTTGTAGTAGGAATGTATCAAGAATCCTCCAATCATCTCATTTTCATCGATCAATGTTTGGTGGAAAATGAACTGATCTATCAAACTCGTAAAGACATATTGACAATTCTCGATCAAGAATCGATTAGCGTTTATAATCCTAAAACAAAAATAGGTAGTTTAAGAAACATCGTCATTCGTGCCTTTGAAGATACAAAAGAAGTTCAAGTCACATTTGTGTTAACAAGAGAAGATGTGAAGTTAATTCAAGTCCTTAAAAAATTAAAAGTAACATCAGCAAACTATTCTATCAATGCTGATCCTAAAACAGTTGATATTTTTGGTCCCCAAGTAATTCATGTGGCTGGAAGTAAAACAATCAAAGGAAATCTAAGTGAATTATCTTTTGCTATCTCTCCCCAAGCATTCTTCCAACTCAATTCTCTTCAAACACTTGTGTTGTATGATGAAATATTAAAAGCATGTCGTTTGAATGGAACAGAAAAAGTACTAGATTGCTATTGTGGAATTGGTAGTATTGGGATGTCTCTCGCAAGCCATGTTGCAGAAGTGCGTGGAATTGATACAAATAAAGAAGGGATAGCTGATGCAAATCAATTTGCCCAATTGAATGGCATTGAAAACGCAAAATTCTATCATGGAAATATTCTTCCCCATTTACATCAATTTGAACAAGAAGACTTTATTCCAGATGTTTTAGTGGTAGATCCTCCTCGCAAAGGCATGGACTTAAATTTAATCCATTACATCCAAGAAAAGAAGATCAAGAGAATTGTTTATGTTTCTTGTAATCCTGCTACTCTCGCAAAAAATTTAAATCATTTACAAAAGGAATATTCAGTGAAATTTGTAAAACCAATTGATATGTTCCCACAAACAGCAAACGTAGAAGCAGTTTGTCTAATCGAGCGGAGATGAAGATAATATTATTGAATAGTATTTTATGCTATTTTGTGATATCATCTTAAGGCTTAATTATTTAGTAATAATAAAAATGAAAAGAAGTTTATTTTATAGTGGAATTATCTAATAAATATGGGATTATTTATTAGTAAAAACTCTTTTATCTTCATGAAGTTATGAAAACTAAATAACCGTTGAAAACAATTTTTATGATTGATTTTCAATGGTTTTTTAATACCCAAGAACTTGAAACTTCAAATGCAATAGTGATGAATCATTAAAGTATCAAGAGAAGATGAAAAAAAACATTTGAAGATAGTATCATTGTATGTTATAATTTGAAAGGATAGTTATATGATGAATGTTTTTTAGAGTTGCAGGATAATGCATTAAAATTATGACCATCAAAATCCTTAGAAAAAGAGGTGTGATTCTATGTCATCAAGATATAAACTATTTCATAAGTCCAATCCATATGCGGTCAAAAAAACACAATCTCTTTTTATATGTGCTATCAAGGAAAATGTATGGTTTCACTATCATCACTGTCAAGATTACAAGAGAATCTTAGATGAGAAAAAATTTAATCCTCACACCATTGAAACACATGAGGACCTCATACGATTACCATTTATTCCCACCCTTTACTTTAAACACCACCAACTTATGTCAATTCCTGAGAAAAAGATGATAATCAAAGCTACATCCTCTGGGACAAGTGGAAAAGTTTCAAAGATTGGACTAGATTGGAATAGCTTTTGGTGTGGTTTTTGGATGGTTTTTAATTTAGCACGAGTTCATCATTTTTGGTCTTTAAAACCTGTTCACTATTTGATTTTTGGTTATCGTCCAACAAAACAAAATCAAACCGCCATTTCTAAATCTGCGAACGGGTTTACATATTTTACCCCCGTTATTAGTCGAACATATGCTCTTGAATGGAAAAATGGTCAATATCAACAAAACCTTGATCTCATGAAAAAAGCACTTATTAAGTATGAAAAAAGTCATTTTCCTGTTCGTACCGCTGGGTTTCCAGCATATACCTACTTCTTATTAAAATCAATGAAAGAAGAAGGCATTCGTTTACACATGCCCAAAGGTAGCATCATCTCCATTGGCGGAGGATGGAAAAACTTTCAGCATGAGCAGGTTGATAAGAATGTATTCTATGCTCTTGCAAAAGAAGTACTAGATATTGAGGAGGATCATATCGTTGAATTTTTCAGCGCTGTTGAACACCCGATTTTATATATGACTTGTCAACATCATCATTTTCATATTCCAATTTATAGTCGCGTTATTATTCGCAATCCTGATACTTTTGAAGAAGTCCCCCATGGAGAAGTTGGTTTGGTCAATTTAATCACCCCAATGTTGAAAAGTAATCCCATCGTAAGCGTCATGACCGATGATTTGGGGATACTACATGATGAACCTTGTCCATGCGGCAATCCATCTCCATGGCTTGAGATTATTAGTCGCGTGGGCGTCAAGGATATTATTACTTGTGCTGTTGGGGCACAGGAATATTTAAAGAAGTAGGTGCTTGTATGATTCTATCACAAGGAAATATTTATCCAAATCAAGATCAAGAGCAACTGCTTCAAAAACTTCCGCAATTTTTACTCGAAACGCTAAAAAAACCGAATCCAATTACGGTAGAAAAAGTAATTCACGCTTGCGATGTACTGGCTAATCTAGTGATGAATGGTGAATATGACGATATTTTAAAACCATTACTCATGCAACTCGATATTCCCGAAACTACTTTTCTTACCATGGTAAAGCTGTTTACGAAAGAAGCATTGACTTATAAGTGTCAAGTTGAACTAGGACATGAAATTACTTATCGGGATCAAATACAACGTAAAAGATATCCTTTAGGTGTGTTATTTCACATTGCTGCTGGGAATGTAGATGGACTTCCTGCTTATAGTGTTCTTGAAGGTCTATTAGTAGGAAATATTAATCTACTAAAGCTCCCTGCTGGGGATCAAGGTTTATCCATCTTTATTCTTCATGAACTAATTCGGATTGAACCTGAACTGGCTGAATACATCTATGTTTTTGATGTTCCATCAACTGAACTGGAGAGTCTCAAACAATTGGCTACTTTATCAGATGCCGTCATCGTTTGGGGTGGAGATGTTGCGGTACAAGCAGCACGTGATATGGTTGATGTAAAGACAAAGATTATTGCATGGGGTCATAAACTGTCTTTTGCTTATGCTACTCTTGAAGCACCCGATGAAGAACTAGTGGGACTCGCCACTCATATTTGCGAAACAAACCAATTATTGTGTTCTTCTTGTCAAGGCATTTTCATTGATACAGAAAGTCGGGATGATCAAGAACGGTTTGCTGAGCGTTTCTTTGCCATTTTTAAAACTGTCAGTCAATCATTTAATCCAGTTCCTTATGACATGCGCGCGAAAAACGCTCTCTATTTATATAATGAGGAGCTTGAACAACATCAAACAAACCATAAAATTTATATAGATCAAGGTTGTAGTATCATCACAAAAGATGATGCAGAACTGGAATTATCGTATTTATTTCGCAATGTTTGGATTAAGAGACTTCCAAGACATCGGATTGTAGAAAAATTGAAGCACCATAAAAATCATCTTCAAACAGTAGGTCTATGTGTGATGGAAGAAGATAAGAAGCCATTATCCGATTTATTTGCTCAAACGGGACTTGTGAGAATCACCAGTGGTCGAAGAATGTCACGAGTTTTTCCAGGCGAAGCCCATGATGGTACCTATCCATTAAGAGAGTATTCACGAATCGTTGAAATAGATTAATGATCATAGAAAGGAAAATTACTTGAAGAAAACATTGTTCATATTCATTGCCTCTCTAGGATTTTTACTCATTAGTTCAATTTGTGCTTATTTTCTAAAATTTGTTACTTTTGAAGATGCATGCGACCCTTTGATGATTGGATGTATCATTTTTCTCGTCAATATTGTATTTGCTACTCTTGCGAAAAAGTATTATCAATTAAATTTTTTAAGTTTCGCCATCAATGCGATTGGATTGGGATTTTGTATTCGTGCATGGTATATCTTTCGCAATTTTGATAATTCACTTCTCATTATGTTGGCAGTTTCAGTGATCGCCAGTTTGTATCTTTGGGTCTATCATTTATATTCAAAATTACCCTATTTTAATTACTATCCAACCTTTTGGACGATTATCTTCGTGATTCTCACCCTGGTACTTTATATTATCTCAGTGGTCAATACTGGAACTACCTTTCTTTCAACCGTTGGATATTATTTAATCATTGAAGTAGCATTCTTATTTGCAACAGGTGTAAAAGCAAAAACATATAAAAAATTGTTTAGAAATGTACTATTATCATCCTTTAGCGTCATTGTGGTAGCTATTCTAATCGCACTCATGATGCTATCAGGAGATGGTTTAGATCTTGATTTATCTGGTGTTGATTTTTCCGGGCCTTCAAAAGATAAGAACAAAAAGAAATAGTCATTTAAATATGAATATTCAATAAGAGGAAAAATAATATGGAAAAAAAGTTGAATGATTCTTATGTTTATCAAGTACTTAGCATAGTAGAAGAAATTCCGGAAGGGCTGGTTGCTACCTATGGACAAATTGCATCTCTAATTGGAGATGAAAAGAATTCACGATTGGTAGGAAAAGTAATGAGTCGTGCTCAGTATTACGGAAAGTATCCTTGTCATCGCGTTGTAAATCACATGGGACGAACTGCTCCAGGGTGGATAGAACAGAGAAGTCTTCTTGAAGCAGAAAAAGTACAGTTTAAGGCCAATGAATGTGTTGACTTAAAGAAACATCAGTGGAAGGTATAAAAAAGTATTTTAAATCGTTCACTATTCCATTATACGAGGAGAAAGAAAAATGAAAAAATTGAATGACTATATTTGTGAATATACAAAGCAACTTCAATCCAATAACCTTCAGATTGCTTATCGTGGGATTATCGATTGGATGAATGTGCTACGGGCTCATTATGAGAAGGGGTCTCTTGATATGGATGTTAGTGGATTATATGAAGGTTTTATGGATATGTCCTATTTCTCTCTATCATCTCCTTATTTAAAAGAACGTGGATTAAAGATTGCCATCGTCTATCTTCATTCAAAGATGTGTTTTGAAGGATGGCTCTCAGCACGTAATCGTCAAATCGGACAAATATGGAAGATTAGGTTACAAAAAGTAACCTTGTCACTCCCTTTATTTCACGATTCTTCGAATCAAGATGCCATTATTGAGATGACGTTGGTTATGAAACCAAATTTTGATGAAGAGGATGTACTGATGAGGCAGCTTGATCAAAACATCAGTCACTTTATACAAATTGTGGAAAGTTTAATTGAATCGCTTCCTGATGAATGAATGAGTAAAAGATATGCTTGGCATATCTTCAGCCTGTTGACAAACTCCTTTTTTGAAAAGAGTAAAAAAAGGAGTTTTTGATTTTTCCCACATTAGCTTTATTTGGATTACTTATTAATATTCAATTCCAATATTTAATTACAAAAGGCAACATATTTTCCCACTTTATTAAAAGTTGTAACAAAAATGAAATGAGCGTTGACTTTGTCAACGCTCTGAAGATATGCTTGGCATATCTTTTCTTTTAAGAAAGTCTTGAAATATAATAGGTATTATCATATAATACAAACAGTTAATAAATAATGAATAGGATGTATCGTATGGAACTTAAAGATAAAATTCAAAAGTTAAGACAAGAAAACAAAATGACACAAGAAGAATTAGGGATAAAGATTTTTGTGTCACGAACAGCCATTTCAAAATGGGAAACAGGGAAAGGTTATCCAAGTATTGCCTCTTTACAATCCATTTCCGAATTGTTTAACATCTCAATTAATGAACTTCTTTCTTGTGAAGAGTTGATGAAAGTAACAAATAAGGAGAAAAAGGTTCTCTCTTCTTTTTATACAACTTTGATTTTTTTCTTTCTTGATGTATTAGTCCTCTCATTTATCTTCATTCCTTTGTTTGGTAATCAGGTCGATGATGGCTTTATTTCTGTTAATTTGTTGCAATATGAATCATCCATCGCCATGAAAAGCATTTATTATGTTCTTTTTATTGGCCAAGGGGTGTTGGGATTCCTCATTTTAGGAGTGAATCACTGGTATTCCTCGAAAAATAGAATAGCACTGATTACTTCACTAGCATATCAAGGTCTCGCACTTTTGCTTTTTATTGCAAGTAGTCAACCTTATGTTGGAAGTTTTCTTCTCCTCTTTTTAGCCATCAAAATCATCGTATACATCAAAATGGTGAAAATGAAATAATGTGACGAAGCGTATCAAAGATTTTTGATGACGTGAGTAGTCGTGTCTTTCCAAAGATTGATACCTCTTGTATGATAAGGATAATCATGAGGAGGTTTATCCATGAAAAAAAGCATTACACTGTGGTTGGCGAGTGGATTACTGTGTTTATTTATCTTACTTACCTTTTTAGTTCAAGTTATTGACGTCAAAACCATTGGACCTCAGGGTTCAGCCATCGGTTTCGCAACCTTTAATTTATTCATTTTTAAACTCACTGGAGTACATCTTTTGATATATCACATTACCGATTGGATGGGGCTCATTCCCATTGCCATTGCTTTTATATTTGCTTTTATGGGACTCATCCAGTGGACAACAAGACGTAGTCTAATAAGAGTCGATTGTAGTATTCGCCTATTAGGCATCTTTTATCTCATTTTAATTGCCATTTATCTTTTCTTTGAGATGGTAATCATCAATCGGCGACCCATCTTAATCGATGGATATCTAGAAGCATCCTATCCTTCATCACATGTTCTAATGGTGTTATGCCTTATGGGAAGTGCGAATATGGCGATAAGAAAGCAAACAATTCATCGCATTTTGAAAGTCATCTTCATTGTTTTTTCCGATCTAGTGATGATTCTTACACTCGTCGGTCGAATTGTGAGTGGTGTTCATTGGGCAACAGACATCATTGCTGGTGTTCTCTTTGCCAGTTCATGGTTACTCTATTATAAACATATGATTCAATAATCTATGAAATAGGAGGTTAGAATAATGATATACTTAGAAAGTTTTTACTTACCTTCATTTGATGATGAAGCTCGTTATGATTTTCCCACCAAATATCCATTTGGTTTATTTTCTCATAAACAACTGTTTGATATTCATTTTTCTAACATTACGATTTTTTATGGTAGTAATGGGAGTGGGAAATCAACGCTTCTTAATGTGATGAATCGGAAATTGGGGTTTCAAAGAACCTCCTCATTTTATGCTGATGAAGCATTTGATGTATACACATCAAAATGTAAGATGAAAACGGCCTATGATGATATGGGAAAATCCATTTTCATCCCCCCGAATTCTAAAATAATTGCAAGCGAAGACATCATTCACTTTATTCTAGACATTCGCAATCAAAATATTAAAACAGAAGCGAAACAAAAAGACTTAAAACAAGAATATCTTGAAGCCAAATATCGTCGTTTCAACAATCCAAGCCTTCACGATTATGATAAGTTATCGCAAACCGTGGAAGCAAGAAGAACCACCCAAACCCAGTATATACACAATCGTACTGCTTTGTATAAGCAGTTTTCAAATGGAGAAAGTGTTTTGCAGTATTTTGATCGCGAATTGGAAAACGATGGACTATATCTTCTCGATGAACCTGAAAATTGTTTATCTCCTAAGTTTCAACTAGAATTACAAAAACTAATTATTGAATGTTCTCATTATTGTGACTGCCAATTCATTATTGCAACACATTCGCCATTTCTATTGGCTATTCCTCAAGCCAAAATATACAATTTGGATCTTGATACAGTTGAAGTATGTGATTGGACTAAGCTTGGAAATGTGAAATTATATCAAGAATTTTTCAAATTGCATCAAAAAGATTTTGAAGAGTGATAGCAATGCATGAAGTTTATGCAAAAGGCATTTTATCTTCCAATAATGGAATGAATATTTATCGTGGTTGTACACATGGATGTATCTATTGTGATTCGCGAAGTCATTGTTACCAATTTACGCATCCTTTTGAAGATATTGAAGTCAAGATTAACGCACCTGAATTATTAGAAAAAGCCCTTCGTAGCAAACGCAAAAAGTGTATGATAGCAACAGGATCGATGTGCGATGTCTATATTCCTTTAGAAAAAGAGATACAATTAACAAGGAAATGTCTTGAAATCATCGATCGTTATGGATTTGGAGTTGCCATTCAAACAAAATCCGATCTCATTATTCGTGATTTAGATGTTTTAAAGCGAATTAATACCCACAGTAAAGTCGTTGTTCAAATCACTTTAACAACCATTGATGATACTCTTTGTCAATTGATAGAACCTCATGTTGCTCTTACGAGTCGAAGAATCGATGTCTTACATCGTATGAAGGAAGCAGGGATTCCAACCGTCGTGTGGCTTGATCCGATTCTTCCCTTTATCAACGATACTGAAGCAAACATTCGTGGGATCCTCGATGCATGCATCGAAGCTAAAGTCGTTGGAATTATTTGTTTTGGTATGGGACTTACCCTACGTGAGGGCAACCGGGAGTATTTTTATAAGCAGTTAGATACCCTATTTCCTAAAATGAAAGAAAAATATATCAAAAAATTCGGATTAACATATCAAGTTCTAAGCGATCATCATCCCAAACTCATGCAAATTTTTCATGAGACCTGTAAAAAATATGGAATCATGGATGATCCCAACGAAATATTTGCATACATGGGCACCTATCCTACTTCATATCACCAATTAACCCTCTTATAAAGAAAGGATATTCTTATGAATTACAAACAACAATCCATTGATTTTTGGAATCAACAATTTCAAGACATTGCTCCGATTACGATTCAACCCGAAGATGTAAAAATTGAACATAAGTTAGATGAATATCTATCCAAACTAGGGAGTGAGTGTACTCGCGTTCTTGATATAGGATGTGGCATGGGCAATTGTCTCTTGGGGTGTCACTTATTAGGAGCAAAGCATCCTGAAGGGCTGGGTCTTGATGCTTCACATCATGCCATTCATTTTGCCCAGGAAACGATTAAATTATCTAGCCTCCCTAAACTTCAGTTTGTGGAAGGAGACGAAACCTATTTAGAATCAATCGCATCCAATTCATATGATGGCGTGGTTTGCTCCAATTTTCTTGATGTCATTCCTCATGATATCGCAATCTATGTCGTTCAACAAATCAGACGAATTCTAGCTCCTAAAGGATATTTTCTTCTCAAAATCAATTTTTACTTAACAGAAGAACTCATTCAAAAACTACAAATGGTGCCAATTGAAACAAATACCTATGCAATGAAAGGTATCATCCGTGCTTATAACATGCCAACAGAGGAATGGTGTCAGCTCTTTAGTGGGTGGACACTCTTAGAAACTGATGGTTTTCAACGAGCCCCTCATTTACCCCCCGATCGTATCCTATATTTTCAAAAACCATAAAAAGGAGTACACAATGAAAGTTGTCATATGTGAAAATAATCAAGTATTTTTAGATCGTTATCAATCGATTTTATTTGAACATGAATTTGAACTCATACTCCTTTTTAAAAATTTGAAACCAGAAATTTCTTTATTACCCAATCAAATTCGGGGAGGAGTTTATGAAAATGATGAGTTGCAACTCTTATTTTTGAATGCCTTGCCTTATAATCTACAACTATTTCCCATTGGTGAAATCAACCAAGAAAGTATTGTTACGCTTGTTCATTATCTTGATAATCACATAATAGAAATTCATGGAGTGCAAGGATCCCTAGCGCTTTGCGAACAATTTAATGAAGTCTATGAAAAACAGTTTCATCAAAAACTTACATTACGTTTACAAATGGATGTGATGAAACTTAAACAACTTAAAGACATCCCTATTCATGGAAGACTTATTCAGGGAACGATGGAGGATCTTTCTCTCTTGACTCAGTGGTATAAAGCTTTTGCAAAGGAATCACTTCATGATGATGTTACAGAAGAGGTGGCCAAAGAGACAATATCAAAAATGATTGGGACAGGTCTTGTCTTCATGTATGAAAACAAAGAAAAAGTAAAAACTTCATGTATTAAATATCAGATAGGAACTCCACATGGCTGCATTTTAAGCCTTGTTTATACAGATCCTACCTATCGCGGATTTGGATATGCCAAAGAAATGACCTATTTAATGTGTCAAGAGTGTCTGAAATTAACCCCACATGTTGCTTTGTTTGTGGATCAACTCAATCCCATTTCCAATCATATTTATGATGAAATTGGATTTGTAGTAGTTGCATCGTCTTATGATTTTGTGATTGTGAAATAACCTACGTTTCGTAGGTTTCTATTTTTAACTGAATCGTGTATGATGGTATTGAAAGAAGGTGAAGTGATCATGAATTTAATGAATATAGGATTTATTATAAAGCAAGAACGAGAGCATCGGGGTTGGACACAAAAAGAATTAGCAGAGCGACTCATGGTTTCTGAAAAAACAATCTCCAAATGGGAAACAAAAAGAGGATTGCCTGATATTAGCTTGTTAGAGCCGCTTGCTAAAACATTGGGAATGACGATTTTAGAACTTTTCCAAGGGGAAGTTATCATCAATCAAAATCGCCATGCGAATGCTTTAAAAATGAAGCTCTATGTTTGCCCTATTTGTGGAAATGTCGTAACTGCTCTTGGTGAAGGATCTTATTCTTGTTGTGGAAATCAATTACTGGCTCAAGAAGCAGAAGTGGATTCTACCATTTCAATTGAGAAAATGGATAATCGCTGGTATGTCCACCTTCCACATGAAATGACCAAACAAAGTTATATTTCATTTATTGCTTATGTGACAACCAATCAACTCCATCTTGTGAAATGTTATCCCGAACAAGAAGCAAGTGCAGAATTTCCAATTCTAGGACATGGTATTATCTATTATTACCACAATCAGAATGGTTTATTTATGAAGAGAATCTAGAAAACCCATCCATCGTGATGGGTTTTCTAGTAAACATGTGGTATAATAATGAAGAAATGAAGTGACACTATGAGCATTACCAAAGATTATTTACCAAAACACCCTGATATCATCATCTATCAAAATGATGAAATGTTTCGTATGAATACAGACACGGCTGTATTGGGAGAATTTTTAGAAGTTTTTCGAGAAGATACCATATTAGACATCGGAACCAATCAAGGAGCCCTCTTATTATATGCTTCTCTGTTTCATCCTAAACACATGACTGGGATTGACATCGCCCCCCCTTCTTTAGAACTGGCACAAAAAAATATGGAAGTCAATCACATCGAAAATGTAACGTTTGTTCATGTGGATGCATGTGAGTATCGAGAAGAACCAGTGGATGTCATTATATGTAATCCTCCTTATTTTCAAACGAAGCCAGAAGAAAAAGGAAAGAATCCTTATTTAGCCCTTGCAAAACATGAAGGGAATCTTACTTTGCAAAAGTTAATGGATACAATTGAAGCCAATCTAAAACCAAATGGTAAAGTGTTTTTCCTATATCAAACAAGTCGTCTTCATGAAGTGATGGATTCCTTTACTGCTCATCATATGCAAGTGAAAATCCTTCAATTTGTTTATGATGTTGAAAAGGAAACATCCAATGTTACCTTAATCAAAGCAATGAAGGGGGTTAAGGCGGGTCTTGTTGTCTTAAAACCCATCATAATAGATCGTCAAAAAGCAAAGGATTGTCTATGATTTCATCGATAGCTAATACTCTATTATCATGGTATGCTCAGCATAAAAGAACTCTTCCTTGGCGTAACACACATGATCCATATGCCATATGGGTTTCGGAAATGATGCTTCAACAAACCCAAGTCAACACCGTTCTTCCTTATTACGAACGCTTCTTAGAAGAAATACCGACCGTTCATGATTTGGCTTATATCGACGATGAAAAGCTCATGAAACAGTGGCAAGGATTGGGATATTATTCACGTGTCAAAAATATGAAGAAAGCAGCGCTCATCGTCGTAAATGAAATGAATGGTAAGTTTCCTTCCACATGGGAAAACATCATACGCTTACCAGGAATTGGAGAATATTCTGCGGGAGCAATATTATCGATTGCTTATGACCTACCATATCCTGCCATTGATGGTAATGTGATGCGAGTATTTGCTCGTCTTGTAAATGAAGAGGAAGAAGTAACAAACCCAAAAATTAAGCAAAAGATGAAAGAAGTTATCAAGAAGACTTTACCCCCCATCCGTTGTGGGGATTATAACCAAGCACTCATGGATTTGGGTGCCACTATTTGTTTGGGAAATGGTGTCCCCAAGTGTGGAATGTGTCCTTTAAATGCTTGTTGTAAAGCATATGATCAGGGAACACAAACCCTTATTCCCCGAAAAGTACCTAAAAAAGAACGCATCATTGAGGAATGGATGATTCTCCTCATTCATCATCATGAGAAATGGCTCATTCATCAACGTTCATCAGAAGGATTGCTTGCAAGTATGTGGGAATATCCGATGATTCCAATCGGTTCGCAAAAAAATGTTCTATCATTTTGCGAGTCTTTTGGTTTTATCGTCGATTCGCTTCACCCCGCAAGAATAGAAACCCACTTGTTTACTCACAAAAAATGGATAATGACTTCATGGATAATGAAAGTGACTACGGACAAAGTGCTTCCTAAAGGCTACGTGTGGGCAACACTTGATGACATTCATGAGATTTATTCACTTGCTACGGCTTACGAACCTTTTACTCATTTGCTTTTAGAAAATAAGGTGGTTGAGCGTCTAAAATAATAACGACAATCATATATTTTCAATTTATTCATGTTTTTTAAGAATAATGAAGTGATGACTTCATTATGTCCACATATGTATTGCTAAAACAAATGTTTTTAAATATCATATTTTTAACCAAACTAAGGGAAATTTATTTTGCTTTGTCATATTGAATGCCAATTTATAATATGGTATAATAAATAGAGAAAAAAGGAGGAATGAGAATGGCTCATTATTTTGTGTATTTATCAGTGAGTATTGTTGCGATTGCTGCAATCATTCTCTTTACATACACCCTCGTCAATCGCCATAAAGTTTTTTGCATTGGGTTGATTGGCGTCAGTGTTGCTCTATTTTTATATAGTTTCTTTTACTCGCTTGAGATTATAGCTCCAAATGCCCAAATGGCCTACTTATTCATTCAATTTGAACGACTTGGCATTTGGACTCTTCCCTCATTCTGGGTAATTATGGCCTTACAATACACAAATAGAAATAAGTATCTCAATCGTTATACTTATATTGGTCTTTTTGTTCTACCAGTTATTTTTTATATTTTCGCATTGTTTGACTCCTCGTATCACTTAGTCTACAAGGATTTTTCTATTGAAGTCATTGGGGGATTGACCATCTCGCAAATCAATCCTGGGATCGTTTATTATTTGATTTTTGCAGCCAATAACATTTTTATTTTATTTGGGAATATTCTTTATGTTCTCTTTTTCTTGAAAAATAAATTATATCAAAAACGAAGTTTTATCATGATGATTTCATCCTTTATTCCATGGCTTGGAATGTGGATTTACACCTTAAAACTCCTTCCTATCGCATTTGATATCAATCCATTCTTCTTGGGAATATCAGCTTTCCTCTTCACCGTTGCAATGTTTAAAGATAACATCTTTGATATTGGAATTATTGCACGTCATACCATCGTAGATTATATTTCAGAAATGGTCATCACTCTTGATGGAGTGAATAGAATCATCGATGTCAATAAAGTTGCTGAAGTTTTCTATAACAAAAAGAAAGCTTTACTGATGGGAGAAGATTTACGAAATTTCTTTCCAACCGTTGTTGATGTGATTGAATCCAAAACTGATCGTCAATCCACCGTCATTGATGTTGAAATAGGCAAAGATCCTACTCGAAAACATTTTCGAATTGAACTTGCATATCTTCCAGGGGAATGTAAAGTCATCATTGCGAAAGATGTCACTGAAGAAGTGGGTATGATTCAAAATCTACGATATTACGCTACCATTGATCAAGTGACTGAAATTTGTAATCGCAATTACTTCATCAATCTAGCGACTGAACGAATACGTATTTGTAAAAAGAATAAACTGCCGATTGCCTTTGTTATCTTTGATATTGATCACTTTAAGAACATCAATGACCAATATGGTCATTCTGCAGGCGATTTTATCTTAAAGAAATTGTCTCAAATTTGTCGCAGCCTCATTGGTACGAAACCTTTGTTCGCTCGTTATGGTGGAGATGAGTTTGCCATTGCTTTTGAAGAAAAAACAGAAGATGAAGTGATGATTCTCGTTGAAAAAATACGCCGACGAATGATGAATTCTAATAATATATATGAGGGTTGTAATATCACATTTGAATGTTCTTTTGGCGTGTGCTATGTTCATGAAATTGTGAATGATGTTCTTGATGTTTTCATTAAATATGCTGACGAAGCTTTATATCAATCCAAACGTGAGGGAAGCAACCGCACTACCCTAGAATCTTTTGACACCTTGTAATGTGAAAAGCCCATAACCTCTAGATCACTCTTGAGCATTTTGAGATGTTGTATCTAGTCAAATGATGGGCTTTTTTTCATTGAAATACATGAAAAAACTAATATATTTTCACTTTGACAAGCCCCCTTTACCTATGCTAAAATGGGGTTGTAGGAGGCATGATATGAAAATTTTATGTATTGATTTAAAAAGTTTTTATGCCTCTGTGGAATGCGTGATGAGAGGAATTGATCCATTCCAAGTGAATTTGGCAGTTGCGGATCGAGGTCGGGGGTTGGGTTCCATTGTTCTTGCCGTTTCGCCTCACTTAAAGAGTTTGGGGGCGCAGTCACGTTGTCGAATTTATGATTTGGAACGATATCCTGATGTCATTTATGCCATGCCCCGAATGCGAAAGTATATGGATTTTGCTTGTCAGGTATACAATGCTTATTTGGAATTTGTTGCTCCTGAAGATGTTCATATTTATAGCATCGATGAAGCTTTCCTTGACATTACTCATTACTTACAGTATTATCACTGGACTCCTCAAGAATTTGCGACTGCTATATTGCAGAAAATTTTCACCAATACGGGTCTTGTTGCCACGTGCGGTATTGGGGATAATATGTTTCAAGCAAAGGTAGCTCTAGATTGCTTTGCGAAGAGTGCTCTGAATTATATTGCTACCCTCAACGACGATGATTTTATAGAAAAGACGAAGGATCTTCGTCCTATCAATCAAATTTGGGGTATTGGAGGACGAATTCAGAAACGACTTCACTTTCTCAACATTCATTGTTTGAATGACATCATTCATATGGGGGCTGAAGTCCTACGAAAGGAATTTGGTGTCATTGGTGAAGAATTATTTCAACATGCGCAAGGAATCGATACCACGACCGTGACAGAAGCACGCAACTATAAACCTCAAAGTAAATCCTTCGGTCATAGTCAAATTATGTTTGAAGATTATTCGGTAGCGGATATGCATACCATTTTAATGGAGCATATCGACATCTTAGCAACAGAACTCGTGATGAAGCGTCTTCAATGCCAGGTTATTTGCTTAGGAATTGGATACTCCAAAGAACATCACCGCGGGTTTGGCCGACAGATGAAACTGCCCACTCCCACCAATAGTCGTGAAGTTTTACTAGAGGCGTTTACGAAACTCTATTATAAGAATGTAGAGGATTTACCCATTCGCATCATTGGAGCAAGAGTGACTCAGCTCACCCAAGAAGCCCATCATCAATGGAATCTTTTTGATAATTGTGAACGTCGGGAAAAAGAACACCATCTATTTGACGCAATCGGTCGAATCCAATCGCGATATGGCATAAAAGCGGTCAATATGTCCATCAGTTATCTTCCTAAAGCAACAAAAATTATGCGAAGTCGCTTGATTGGAGGTCACAATGCCGAATCATAAGCGTGAGGGTAAATGGCAACCTTTTGATGGATTACAAGGATATCGTGATGCTTTAAGAAATACAGAAAAGAAACGCACCCTTGTACGTTGCCCAACCTTATCAGAAGACACCATTCAAGACATCAATCTTCAATTGCAACGGGGATGGAATGAAAAAGTCCCTTTACGTATTACTTATTATCGCAAAGGCGAGTTTTGTGAGATTGAGGGATGCATTGAAAAAATCAATCGTTCAACATGGGAAATTTTGATTGTTGGAACCACGATACCTTTAACGTCCATTTATCGCATTGAAGACATAGAACCAAAGGAGGAAGACAAATGAGAAAAACAATTGCTATAAAAACCCCTATTGCTTCCATTTGGCCGATTGATGATGAAGGAATTTGCACAGAGATTCGTTTCAATCTGATGCCAACCAATTGCATTTATGAAGAGACACCTTTTTTATTACAAATCAAACAGGAACTCTTAGAATACTTTGAAGGGACAAGAAGAGAATTTACCATTCCTGTTCGAACTCATGGAACTCCCTTTCAAATGCGAGTGTGGGAGGCCCTCAAGACCATTCCTTATGGCGAAACAGTTTCCTACCAACACATTGCCACCCTCACAGGAGACCCCAAAGCAGTTCGGGCAGTAGGGCTTGCGAATAAGAGAAATCGACTTCCTATTTTAATTCCCTGCCATCGTGTGATCGCGAAAGATGGACGATTGGTGGGATATAATGGGGGTCTTAATCTAAAAGAACTCCTGATTACCCATGAGAGAAAATATGGGCCAGTTCCCAAAACACCAAAACACTAAGTTTTATTAAATGATTGTAACAGTAAATACATTTACAAGGGTAAACACATTAACTCTTGTAAATGCTATTTACTGTTTTTATTTATCATGAATAATTGTGGTCTTCTTGGACGATTTATGGTATAATATAAGAAGTTAATAAAGGAGTATCAAATGTTTAAAGCTGTTATTTTCGATTTGGATGGAACTCTTCTCAATACCATTGATGATATATGTGATAGTCTCAATCAAGCACTCGAAGACAATCATTTGCCCCAAATCACAGTTGAAGCATGTCAGTATATGGTTGGACAAGGGGTTGATATTCTCATCGATAAAGCTGTTGCTGATAAAACTAAGAAAGAGGCTGTAAAAAAGAGTTATCTTACTTACTATGCGCTCAATCAACGTCATAAAACTAAACCCTATACCGGAATTTGTGAAACTTTAGAGACACTACATGCTTTAGGAATTCGGTTATCGATATTGTCAAATAAACCTCACCATGATACTATTAGTGTCGTGGAGTATTATTTTGGATCGGAGTTATTTGATGTGGTGATGGGGCAAAAACCAGATAATCGTCCCAAACCTGAACTCGATGGCTGCCATGAGATAGTATCTCTATTAGGGATTCAAGAAGATATCTTGTATGTTGGTGATACGAATGTGGATATGGAAACAGCACGAAGAGCCGGTTTTACGAGTGTTGCTGTCACTTGGGGTTTTCGAAAACCTGAAGAAATCATACCCCATCATTTCATCATTGATGCTCCTCATGAACTTATCCGAATTGCAAAAAAGGGGAATCATTCATGAATGGAATATTATTAGTCAATAAACCTACCAATATAACTTCTCAAGCCGTTTTAACAAAGATTAAGCATTCCCTTCACCCCTCTAAAATAGGTCATGCGGGAACCCTCGATCCCATGGCAACAGGACTCTTGGTTGTGTTGTTAGGAGATGCCACCAAGCTATCCGATTATGTCATGGCTCATGATAAAACTTATGAAGCACGCATTGTTCTTGGAAAAGCAACGACAACCGAGGATGGAACAGGAGAAACGGTTTCGGTAAAAACTTGTATCCATCTTGAGAAAGTGGATTCTGTTTTAACAGCCCTTGTGGGGCCACTCATGCAAACCCCCCCCATGTACTCGAGTGTTCATCATCAAGGGAAAAAACTATATGAATATGCTCGTAAAGGGATAGAGATTGAACGATTGCCACGAGAGGTTCAAATTTATGAACTAAAACGGCAAAGTGAAGTTTTTTATCAAAATGATGAAGCCGAATTTTCATTTATAGCAACGGTATCAAAAGGGACATATATTCGGACCTTGTGCGTTGAAATCGGAAATAGGCTTCAATATCCGGCCCATATGAAGGAATTACGACGTATTCGTAGTGGTGGATGGTCCATTGAAGAAGCTTATACTCTCGATGAAATTCTTGAAGGGAAGTACACCCTTCATCCCTTACTTGAAGCACTACACGACCTACCACATTACGAAGTGACTGATGAAGAAGCTCGTGCAGTTCTAACGGGATGCCCTTTTCCTTATCCTCTTCCTGGTCTTTCGCAAGAGGTTAAACTCCTTGCTCTTGTGAAGAATCAAACCTTACTTGGAATTTATGAAAAAATAGACAATATGTATAAAGCGAGACGCGTATGGAACTAATTCGTTTAACAATTCACGAATCTCTTCAATTAAAAGAGCCCATGATTGGCATCATCGGCCAGTTTGATGGCCTTCATATAGGCCACATGAAACTGATTGAGGCTGGAAAGCAAAAAGCTCATGAATTAAAGATGAAGACAGCTTTGATTACCTTTGATCCTCATCCCGATTATGTTCTCGGAAAACGTGAAAACATCGGTTATATCACACCTCTTGAGGAAAAACTACGTTTACTCGAGGACATCGGTTTAGATGCGATTGTTTTGATTGATTTTAGTTTGGAGCTCAGTCGCCTGACTCCCCTAAAATTTTATGAGAAATACTTATCACAATTATCATATCTCTTTGTTGGAACCGATTATCGATATGGTCATTTCGGAAAAGGAAATGTTGCTACATTAAAAAAACTTCATCCCCATGTGGAAGCCATTCCCATTTTAACGTATCACCAAGAAAAAATCAGTTCAAACAATATTCGAGAACTCATTATGACTGGAAAAGTCGATGAAATCTATACGTTCCTCGAGCGTTATTATAATATCACAGGTGTGGTTGAACATGGTGATAAGGTGGGAAGAACTCTTGGGGTTCGGACAGCAAATATAGAACTAGTTGGCGATTATCAAATGTTGCGAACTGGGGTATATGCTGTTCGAGTAACGATAAACCAAGAGACATTTTTAGGTGTATGCAACATTGGTCACAATCCGACTTTGAATTATATCCAAAAACAACGCTTGGAAGTTCATATCATCGGGTTTGAAGGGGATTTATACCATCAAATACTTTCTGTTGATTTCTTAAAACGATTAAGAGATGAAGTGGTATTTCCCAATCGGGATGATTTGATTCAACAAATTCGAATTGACATTGATTATGTTAAAGAAGTATATGGAGAAAAACGATGAAAATAGCGATTATTGGTGCGATGCGCGAAGAAGTTGAGCATTTAACCCCTCTTTTAGGTCATCACAAAGAACATACCATAAAGCCCTATACCTTTCATACAGGTGATTATTTACACCATGAACTTTTGATTGTGGAATCAGGAGTAGGAAAAGTTATGAGCGGAATGCTCATTGCTACCCTCTATCAACACTTCACCGTCGACCAAGTCATCAACGTTGGAGTTGCTGGAGGACTAGGGGATGTGCAGATAGGCGACATCGTTGTGGGAACACAGTGTATTTATGGCGATGTCGATGTCTCAGCAGGAGGAGCCTATTTGTATGGGCAAATGGCACGTTGTCCTTTGGCCTTTCTAGGAAGTGAAACAATACTCTCAACAACTCGTTCGATGGATGCCATCCATGCAACAATTATGTCAAATGATGCATTCATTACGGATGCCGTTAAAACAAAAGCGCTCATTGATGAGTATTTTCCCGATTTTGATGTGCGGGCTGTTGATATGGAATCCTGTGCCTTTGCGCAAGCATGCTATGTCATTGGTCTTCCTTTTCTCGCAATTCGGGCCATTAGTGATGTCATAGGCGATAAAAATCAAGTTTCATCCTTTATCAATCAATTAGAAGTGGCGTGTAAAAGCTCGAATGAATTCATTTTAAACCTTCTTAAAAGACTTTAATAACAGTTTACTTTTTGAAGGTCCTATGGTATAATAATAAATGACCTAACACGTTGATTGTCGATTCTCCAACGTCATTCATGGTATTAGGCAAAAAAATTATAAGGAGGAAATACATATGTCATGTATTACAAAAGAAGAAAAAGCAAAGTTAGTGGCTGAGTTTGGAAAAAGTGAAAAAAACTCAGGATCTGTTGAAGTGCAAATCGCGATTTTAACAGCTGAAATCAATCGTTTAAACGAACATTTAAACCAACACATCCATGATTTCCATTCGCGTCGTGGACTACTTATGAAAGTCGGACATCGCCGCAACTTACTTAGCTATTTGAAAGACAAAGATGTCAATAGCTATCGCGAAGTTCTCAAGAAATTGAATCTAAGAAAATAAAGGGTAAGTAATTACCCTTTTTCAAAATAAGAAAGGAAATGTCAAATGAACGAATGTAAAAAATTTGAGTATGTTCAAGGCGGTCGCAAATGGATAGTAGAAGTTGGCGAAATGGCAAAACAAGCCAATGGTTCGACCCTTGTTCGTTATCAAGATACAGCTGTACTATCAGCGAGTGTCTTAGGTAAAAATGTCACTGGACAAGATTTTTTTCCACTTACTGTTTTGTATCAAGAAAAGTTATATGCAGCAGGAAAAATTCCTGGGAGTTTTTTGAAACGTGAAGGTCGTCCGACTGAACACGAAACCTTAACTTCCCGGTTAATTGATCGTCCGATTCGTCCTTTATTCCCTGACGGTTTTAGGAATGAAGTACAAGTAATCAATACCGTCTTAAGTTCTAATTCAGATTATTCAAGTGAAATGGCAGCCCTACTTGGTTCCTCCGTTTCTTTAATGATTTCTGACATTCCCTTTAAAGGTCCGATTGCAGGCGTGATCGTTGGCCGAGTAAATGGGGAATATATCATTAATCCGACAGTTGCTGAACAAGAAGCATCCGATATTCATCTAACCGTTGCTGGTACAAAAGAAGCCATCAATATGGTTGAATCCAGTGCCAAAGAAGTATCCGAAGAAGAAATGCTACAAGCCATTTTATTTGGTCATGCTGAAATTAAACGTCTAATCGCTTTCCAAGAAGAAATCGTTCGGACTGTTGGAAAAGCAAAAGTAGAAGTGCCTCTTTATGAAGTTCCTGCTGAAATCAGTGAAATTGTTCATATGATGGCAGAAGAAGACTTAAAACAAGCCCTCATTATTACTGAAAAGCTTGAGCGTTATCAAGCCATTGATCGAATTAATGAAGGTGTTGTGGAAAAACTAAGTGAGCAATGGAAAGATGATGACGATTTAGAAGAAAAAATCGGTTTTGTGAATAGCGTTTTAGAAGACATCGTAAAAAATGAATTTAGACGCTTAGTCACTGTTTTAAAAATTCGTCCTGATGGAAGAAAGGTCGATGAAATTCGTCCTTTGTCATCAAAAGTTGACATTTTAGAACGTACCCATGGATCTGCATTATTCACTCGTGGTCAAACGCAAAGTTTGGGTGTTGTTACCCTTGGATCTTTGGGTGAATTCCAAATCATCGATGGCTTAGGTGACGAAGAAGGCAAGCGATTTATGTTCCATTATAATTTCCCCGCATTTAGCGTGGGTGAAACAGGACGCTATGGTTCTCCAGGACGTCGTGAAGTCGGACATGGAGCTTTAGCAGAACGTGCTCTCCTTCAAGTGATTCCTTCCGAAGAAGAATTCCCTTATACCATTCGCGTTGTGAGTGAGATATTAGAATCGAATGGCTCATCTTCACAAGCTTCTATATGTAGTGGAACCATGGCTCTCATGGCTGCAGGGGTTCCCATCAAAGCACCCGTAGCCGGGATTGCAATGGGACTCATCAGTGAAGGTGCCAATTACACCATTTTAACCGACATTCAAGGAATGGAAGACCATTTGGGTGATATGGACTTTAAAGTGGCAGGAACTCGTAATGGAATTACTGCGCTTCAAATGGATATTAAAATCGATGGAATTACTGAAGAAATCCTTCGTGAATCTTTGATGCAAGCAAAAGTGGGTCGGATGACCATTTTAGGTCATATGACCAATACCATTCCAACTTATCGTGATGAACTCAACCAGTATGCTCCAAAAGTTGTAATGTTTAGAATCAATCCCGACAAGATTCGTGATGTGATTGGTTCTGGAGGGAAAACCATTACCGAAATTATCAACGAATTCAATCAAGTTAAGATTGATATTGAGCAAGACGGTCGCGTCTTTATCATGCATCAAGAAAAGAAATGGATTGACTTGGCTGCTCAAAAGATTAAAGATATGGTTCGTGAAGCCGAAGTTGATAAAGTTTATACCGGTCGCGTTGTGTCCGTAAAGGACTTTGGTGCTTTTGTTGAATTGTGGCCAGGAACTGAAGGAATGGTTCATATTTCCGAACTTGATAAAGAGCGTGTTAAGAAAGTAGAAGATGTTGTGAATGTCAACGATGAAATCATTGTCAAAGTGATTGGCATTGATGAAAAGACTGGCAAAATCAAACTTTCTCGCAAAGCTGCCTTAAAATAAAAAATGTGCCTTATGGCACATCAGAGCGTTGACAAAGTCAACGCTCATTTCATTTTTGTTACAACTTTTAATAAAGTGGGAAAATATGTTGCCTTTTGTAATTAAATATTGGAATTGAATATTAATAAGTAATCC
>JAQVOS010000065.1 GCA_028702495.1 Bacilli bacterium | reverse complement strand
TTTTAGGGATACATAATCGGTTGTAAGATAAGGTTCACATTCAACCACATTCACAATGATGGTATCAATCTTGCAATTAGAAGAATACTTCACATAAGTAGGGAAGCCACTTCCTCCCAATCCCACAATCCCACAATTCTTTACAATCTCAACCATTTGTGCAGAAGTGAGATTATTGACGTCATTGGGTTTAATGGAAGGGTCAAAAGTTTCTTTGAAATCATTCTTGATTTCAATCATATTGACCATCATTCCTGATGAATGCCACATCTTTTTAGCAATGGATGTGACTTCACCACTAACAGATGCATGAAGGGGAAGACCAAATCTTCCTTTACGTTGGGCAACCACTTGCCCGATGGAAACCTGATCCCCAACCGCAACACAAGCTTCACAAACATCTCCTTCTACCAGTGGAATATAAACAAATTCAGGATTTGTATACTCGCTGGGAGGATTTTCTAGCGATAAGTGTTTGTGTCCTGGATGTTCGCTGATGTGGATACTCTTACTTTTGCGAAAAAACATATGTGCCTCCTATTTTTCGTCCGTTATTATACCATTTTTTCAACTTTTGATGTTGTAATATTATAATAGTTATTATCTTTTCGACATCAAAAGTTTCTTTTGATGTTGTAATATTATAATAGTTATTGTAATCTTTTAACTTGTATATTATTTACTCAATGCTTTCTAATATATTGAATACTTTACTACGAAATCCTAAAAAGTGAAGATAAAACTCTTTTAATAGGGTTTGTAGTCGCTTGATATCAATCGTGTTCGCTAAGCTAGGAAAATCCATCTCAGGGAGCTTCGTGATATAGAGGCGCCTCATATCTTCTACTGTTTTATCTAGGACCAAAGGTTCCGTTAAAGTATGACAATTGTGACATTTCATTCCTCCGGCTTCTAAGACAAATCCTACCAAATCTTCTTCTTTTCCACATTCAACACAGTGGCCAAAGACAGGAGCAAGCCCTAATAGATAGAGGTTTTTGAGCTGGTAGATGGACAGTAAAAGCTTAGGATGCTCTTTCTTTTCAAGAAGGGTGAGAATATCCGAAGTGAATTGATAGAATACAGTCTTCTCGTTCACATGTTCTCCCAAATCATGAGCGATCTCAATGATTTGAAGGGCAGTTGCCATTTTCTCCATATTTTCTTTAATGTTAGGGTAAAATTCAATAATTTTACCACCACGAAACGTATTCTTCTGGGTGGAAAAAGCAATTTTTGTGAGTTCTTGTTGAAAGGGGAAGGTATGACTCTTAAGGGATGTTCCTCCCTTAAGAATAAAACTTTGCTTTCCTTCACTCGTTAACACGTAAACAATCTTTGCTTGGTCAAGATAAGGAAGTGACTTTAAGATAATACCTTCACTTAAATCCATCCCTCTTCACCTCGCTTAACGTTCGGGTTCATACCCCATGCGTTTTAATTGTCCTTTTTTGTTTCGCCAATCTTTTTCAACTTTTACCCATATATTTAGAAAAGTCTTTACACCTAATATGGCGTTGATTTCTTTTCGAGCTTGGGTTCCGATTTCCTTCATCATCGCCCCATTTTTACCAATGATAATCTTCTTTTGAGAATCACTCTCAACATAAATTAACGCTTCAATATGCATGAGCCCTTCTTCATCTTCTTTCATCGATTCAATGATGACGGCCACTGAGTGGGGAATTTCTTCTTGAGTTAAATATAAGACCTTTTCGCGAATCAGTTCGGCGACCATGAAGGATTCTGGTTGATCAGTGATTTGTTCTTTGGGATAGTAGTGAGGGCCATTTGGCATAAAGTGAGTAATGGCTTCCATGAGTAGGGGGATATATTCTCCTGTTGCACTACTAATGTAATAGGTTTCCTCAAAATGTAAGGCTTCATGAAACTTCGCAACATTTTCCATTAAACGATTTTTATCTTTCACCAAATCAATTTTATTCATAATTAGAAAGATAGGAACTTTTATCTTAGATAAAAGGCTCGCAACCTGGCGTTCTCCTTCTTTAAAATCGAGGGTAGCATCCGCCATCCATAAGACAAGATCCACTTCTTTCAAAGGTTCTAAAGCGGTTTGATTCATAAAAGCGCCTAGTTCATGTTGGGCTTTATGAATACCTGGAGTGTCAATAAACACGATTTGCATCGCATCGGTTGTATAAATGCCTCTAATTTGATTTCGTGTGGTTTGTGGTTTAGGACTTGCAATCGACACCTTCTCTTGAATGAGATGATTGAGAAAGGTTGATTTTCCAACATTGGGACGGCCAATAATCGCCACAAATCCCGACTTAAATGTTTGATTCATCATAGATCACTATCGGTAAACGCGTAAGGTAAGAGCTCATTTGCTTTTACAATCTTCATATCGCGTTTGAGGTTTGTTAAAATGATGTCCGCTCGCTCTGGAAGTAACTCATGCATGACTTGACGACAAGCACCACAGGGGGAAACAGGTTTCGGAGTATTGGCTAAGACCATCATTGATAAGATGTCATCTTTTTTGTATCCGAGGGAATAAACAGCAAAAAGAGCACTTCGTTCAGCACAGTTTGATAATCCGTACGAAGCGTTCTCAATGTTGGTTCCACCGACAATCGTTCCATCTTTGAGTAATATACTAGCTCCCACCGCAAAATGCGAGTAGGGCGAATACGAATGATGAAATGATTCTAAGGCTTTTTCATATAATTTATCCATTATTTTCTCTCCTATATCCACACCGATTCAAGATTTCTTCTTGAAGGTGAAACATGATGGCCTCATCCTCGGGATTCATATGATCATACCCCATTAAATGGAGGATCCCATGAATTAACAGAAAGGCACATTCTCTTATGGGGGAATGATTAAAATCTTTCGCTTGTTCCAAAAGACGATCAACTGAGATAAAGATTTCCCCTAAATAGTCTTCTTCTTCCTCTTCGAAACTAATGACATCGGTCACTTTATCAATTTTGCGATAATCGCGATTCATCTTTCGAATTTCATCGTTTGAAACAAAGATGAGACTTGCTTCTCTGTTTTCATTAAAATGAGTTGCTACATCCTCCGTTAGAGTCTTAACAATCGCACGATACGGAAAAGGAAGTCGCCCATATTGATTGAATACTTTAATCTTCATGACTTTGTTCCTCATAACGCTTCACAATGCGATAGACTAAAGGGTGACGCATGACATCGGTGGCATCAAACTCGCTAATATGAATCCCTTTGATTCCTTTCACAATCTCTAAAGCATCAATTAACCCCGAAGCTGTTTTTAAAGGAAGATCAATTTGGGTAATATCCCCCGTAATAATCATTTTTGAGCCAAACCCGAGTCGCGTCAGAAACATCTTCATTTGGACACAGGTGGTATTTTGGGCTTCATCTAAAATGATGGCAGCATTATCAAGGGTGCGACCTCGCATATAAGCAAGAGGAGCCACTTCAATAATCCCTTTTTCAATCATTTTATTAGTGGTTTCTTTTCCAAAGCAATCATATAAGGCATCATATAAAGGGACAAGATACGGATCAATCTTCTCTTTTAAGTCTCCTGGTAAGAAACCTAGTTTTTCCCCGGCTTCCACAACGGGACGAACCAAGATAATCCGTTTGATATCGCCTCTTCTTAAGAGGGACACCGCATACAATACAGCTAGATAGGTTTTTCCTGTTCCTGCAGGACCCACCGCAAACACTATTTCATGATGGTTAAGAGCAGCAATGTATGCTTTTTGGTGAAGACTTTTAGGATATATGGGTTTTCCGCTATGAAGGGTGAGTAATACATCTTTTTCAATATAGAGGTCAACAATTGCATCCTTTAATCCTTCTTTTACATTCTTCACAATCGTGACTAAATCCCGTGTCGAAAGAGTGATACCCCGATTTAATAGATCTTCCAAGACTTCAAAAAGCTCAACCAATGCCTTTGTTTGGTCGAGATCTTTATCTTTGATTTGGACAGTGGCTTGATGAAGGAAAATGGGACATCCCATGAGTTCTTCTAAAAAAGAGATGATGGAATTAGAAGGGCCCAGTAACTTTACTTCATTCAAAGGATTTTTCAGATGATAAACGACATGATAGGTTTCTTGCATGCTGACACCTCATGCACTATTATACCAAAAAAATGCGATTTCTTCAAGGGAATTTAGCGGATTGCATGATTTAGAAAAGTTTCATTTTTGCCTTACAAAAACAATAAAAAGAGATCCCAAACTTGAGATCTCTCTTATGAATACTTGTATGTTCTAGTAGTTTGAAGATTTGCGGAAGCTATTTTTCTTCGCTGCTCTTTTCTTCATTTTGCGAACATCGCTTGGTTTTAAGAAATGTTCCCGTTTCCGAGCCTCTGCAAGGGTACCGGATCTAGATACATCCCGTTTGAAGCGCTTTAAAGCATCTTCAATGGATTCATTTTCACGAACGATAGTTTTTGGCATATTTGGTCCCCCCTTTCGGTTCGATTACTATTGACATTATACTCCATGAATAGAATGAAGTAAAGATTTTTTTAAATTTTTGCAACAATTTCAAGAAGAGCTTGGGCTTTTTCTAAATACTTCTCAGCTACCATCTTAAAATCAATGTGGAGAGTGATACTCATTCCTTTCATTTCTTTAAAAATGGCAACGTTATACCATTGTAAGCATTGAAAGGCGCGCCAGAGATAAAAACGCATTTTTTCTTCTTTGGTAGGACTTAAAAAATAAGTGTTCAGTAACTTCTCACCATGTTCTAACTTCATATTAGCAAAGCAAGCAATATCATAGAGAGGATCGTTGTTTCCACAGAATTCAAAATCAACCGTCATCAGTTTTCCTTCATGAAACACAAAGTTAGAAGGTTGACTATCGCCATGACACAAAACTTTTGGAGTTCGATCAAGGAAGGGTTTGTAACTTAAGAAATGTTTTTTTGTTTGATGATAGGCTTCGGGATGAACATAGCCCAACTCTTTAATATGATTCTCATAGGTCGATAGCCGTCCAAAAGGATCATAATCATTGGTGGCTACTTTTCCACTTTCATGAATCACTTTTAAGAGTTCACTCACTTCTTGATAAGGAAACTCACCTTGTAACTGATTAAGAGAGGTTCCTTCCACAAATAAAGCAAGTTTTTCACCTGTTTCAACACTAAAATACACTGTTTTATTGGTAATACCAAGAGGTTCTAAGATTTTAATATTTTCAATTTCAACTTGACGATTCACAAAATGTTCTGAATACTCTCCAGGAATACGGTAAGTATACTTATTACTACCGATTTGGACAACGTACGTGTAGTTACTCATTCCTCCCATGAGGCGATACAAAATTTCAACTTTCTTGTCAGGAAACATGAGTTCTAATTTTTGTAAGACGGTTGCATCATTCATTCACTATTTTCTCCTTTAAAACAAACTGTAACCATTTTTCAAGGGCGTTTGCCCGATGACTGATCTTGTTTTTCGCATGAAGATTCATCTCTGAAAGTCGTTTGCCACTCGGAGTGATGAAAATAGGATCATAACCAAATCCTTGTTCTCCTTCGATGTCATAAGCAATTTGTCCTTCAAGTTTTCCTTCAAACATGTAATACTCTCCATCACGAATGTAGCAAATGATACACATGAAACGACCGATTCGATTCTTTTCATTTTTCATTTCCGCAAGCAGTTTTTGATTGTTTTTGAAATCTGTTGCATCAGAACCACTATAGCGTGCCGAATACACACCAGGGCGGTCGCCCAAAACTTCGACGATGAGACCAGAGTCATCAGCTAAAACTGGTAAATGATACTTATTCCAGTAATACTTAGCTTTAATGGTCGCATTCTGTGTAAAAGTGGCTCCTGTTTCGGGAACCATATCTAAATCACCCAAATCTCTTAGGGTGATGAGTTCAATCTCGGTTCCTTCTAACATTGCTTTTACTTCTTTGGCTTTGTGTTCGTTGTGTGAGGCAAATAAAATTTTCATCTTTGCTCCCTTTTAGGTGGACTTATCCACCAAGTTTTTTTTCAAATGGGGACTACTTTTGAAAGTCACTCGAACTTGTTGAACGTTTTTAATCAAAGAGCCATCATAAGGACTATAAATATCAAACGGTTTGATGTGTCGTGCTTCAAATGAACCAAACTGTTGAATCAAGATTTTCTCATTTCGTTCTAAGGCAAGACTCATCTCTTGAAACACCATGTCGACAACCATTTTAACATCCGTTTGTTTTATTCCTGTTTTTTCATAAATGGTTTTGATTAGATCATGCTTATTCATTGCCACTCACCCTTGTCTATTATAACACGTTTCTCTTTGTTTGAGAAGAGGGGATTTCACATTTTTTTAGGAAAGAAAAAACACACAAAAAGGAACTTTTTGTGTGTTAAATAACGTTTTTAACTATTTTTCCATAGCTTGGGTGAGAATAAAATAAGCATGAGGAAGATTTCATTGGCTGCTTCAAGTTAGGGATTGATAATCATACTGAATCCCAACTCTTGCATTGTAAAGTCAACTTGATTGGCATATTCTGGATATCGTACCCAGATGATGGTGTGTTACACCAGATTCTTTTTGTCGACTAAACTACATAAGATATTCAGTTCATCACTACCTGTTGTGGTAATGAGAACATCCGCAGTGTCCATCTCTGCTTCCAGTTGAAGACTATGACTCGCACCATTTTCCAACTATCCCCTCCACATCATACACATCGATGCATTCTTCAATTAAGGTCAGGTTTTTGTCAATAATGTTGACGTCATGTCTTTCGTTTGATAAAAACTCAGTCACAACTATTCCAATGCCTATCATGACAATTTTCATCTTTTGTGTCCTCCTAGCATGTTTTTCTATCATGTCAAAAAAAAGAAGCTATCACGATGACATTATAAATGAAAATAGGAACGCTTGACGTTCCTCAGCCTGTTGACAAACTCCTTTTTTGAAAAGAGTAAAAAAAGGAGTTTTGATTTTTCCCACATTAGCTTTATTTGGATTACTTATTAATATTCAATTCCAATATTTAATTACAAAAGGCAACATATTTTCCCACTTTATTAAAAGTTGTAACAAAAATGAAATGAGCGTTGA
>JAQVOS010000015.1 GCA_028702495.1 Bacilli bacterium | reverse complement strand
TTGATTTTGTGAAGTTGGCAAACCTCACATCTATCTTATCAAAAGGAGTTTTTATTTTCAAGACTGAACGCCAAAAGGCTTTACTGGAACCCCCAGCCTAGCTGGGGGTTTTCCTATACAAAAAAAGCAACGGCTTAAAACCGTTGCTATAACAAGAATTCGTATTAACAAGAATTCATTTATGCGAATTCTTACTTTTGCTTGTCACTCACAATGCATGATAAGATGATGGAATTTAGTTTTGCATGGTGACTATCAGCTCTACTTGTGAGCACGATGGGGACTTCTGCCCCTAAAATAATCCCAGCCACATCGGCTTTTGCGAGATGAACACAGGTTTTATAGAAGACATTTCCTGATTCAATGTTGGGGAAGACTAAGAGGTCACACCAACCGGCAACAGGACTGACGATGCCTTTGTGAATAACCGCAGCAATGCTTACTAGGTTGTCGACTGCAAAAGGACCATCTACAATGCATCCCTTCATTCGCCCTGCTTGATATTGGGTAACGATGGCTTCAGCATCCACAGTGGATTGCATTTTAGGGTTCACTTTTTCGACAGCGGAAACGAGTCCTACTTTGGGCTCTTGATACTCCAATAATTGCATGAATTCAACCGCATTTTCAATCATCTGAATGCGTTCTTCGACGGTTGGAGCGATGAGCATGGCGCCATCAGTAAAAAATAAAGTCCGATTGAAGTGTGAAAATGAAGCAAGACCAACGTGATTAAGGATGGTTTTCTTCCGAATTCCGTATTCCTTATTCACAACTGCTTTTAAAACAATGCGTGTGTCGACTAATCCTTTCATGATGATTTCTGCTTCGCCTGAATGAACCATCTTCATAGCCATTTCTGATGCTTTTTCTGGATCATCACAATCGATGACGGTGTAATCTTCAAGTTTGTACCCTTTTTCACTCATGAATTTGGCGATGTTTGGCAGAGGTCCAATCAAGGTAGCATGGATTGCCTTCATATCTTGGGCATCATGAATCGCTTCTAAGACTTCTTCATCATCAGCAGCAATGCAAACCAGTTTTTTGGGGCGGATATCTTTCGCCATGACATATAAATCAGATACTCTTTTTAGCATTTACAATTCTCCTTTGCATATTGATAGCCTCTCAGTAAGGCTTTGGTATTAATATCAATAAATTTTTCTTTGCCATCTTTCAGATAATCTGCGATGACTTCTGAGATTTGATCAGTGGTAAAAAGACCTGATACAGCAAGATACGCTCCGAGCATTATGGTATTTGCAACCTTTAAATTTCCAAGTTCGAAAGCGAGATCATTCACGGGAATACAACAAACGGATACTTTATCCATAGGTTTCAATAAAGTAACAAGGGACGTATTGATCAAGAGAACTCCTCCGTCGGCAACGCGATCTAAAAATTTTTCAAGGGAAGGTTGATTCATAATGATAACAGCCCTTGCCTTTTGAAAGACAGGTGAGTAAATGGGGGAATCGGAAATGATGATGCTACAATTGGCAGTACCACCCCGGGTTTCAGGACCATAAGAAGGAACCCATAAACTGTTAAATCCCAGTTTATTTCCACAATAGGCGAGCAGTTGACCCATCATCATAACCCCTTGGCCACCAAATCCAGCAATTAAGATTTTTTCTTCGCTCATAAGGATCCATCCCTAAAGCATCCCAATGGGAACACTTTGATCATTTCTTCTTCAATCCACTTAAGGGCAGCGACAGGGGTCATTCCCCAGTTGACAGGGCAAGTCGATAATACTTCGACGAGCGAAAATCCTTTGCCATCAATTTGATTTTGAAAAGCCTTTTTAATGGCCTGTTTTGCTTTTTTAACCTGCTGTGGATTGTAGGTCGAGACCCGTTCCACATAAGTCGCGAGGGGAACTTGAGCCATGATTTCACTGACTCTAAGGGGAGCTCCATGCATGGCAATGTTACGTCCCATCGGGGAAGTGGTGGTTTTTTGACCGAGAAGGGTGGTTGGAGCCATTTGTCCTCCGGTCATGCCATATATGGCATTATTCACAAAGATGACGGTTATGTTTTCACCCCGATTGGCTGCATGAATGGTTTCAGAGAGTCCAATAGAGGCAAGATCGCCATCCCCTTGATAGGTAAAGACGACATCATTGGGGCGAACTCGTTTTACCCCTGTGGCAACAGCACAAGCCCGGCCATGAGCGGCTTGTTGCATATCACAGTTAAAGAAGAAATAACTCAAAACGGAGCAACCAACACTCGCAATCCCAATGGTATGATCGCGGACGCCTAATTCTTCTAATACTTCAGCCACGAGTTTATGAATCACGCCATGGGTACACCCAGGGCAATAAGAGAGCGGGCGATCGGTTAATCCTTTGGATTTTTGATAAATGATTTTATTCATTTGAGAACCTCCCGAATTGCCTCTACGATTTCTTCTGGATCAGGAATCATCCCACCACTACGGCCAAAGAAATGAACGGGTAGGTGACCATTATTGGCAATTTTCACATCATCAATCATTTGTCCCATCGAGAGTTCACACACAAGATAGGCTTTAGCAGACGATGGAACTTGGTGAAAGGCTTTTTCAGGGAAAGGCCATAAGGTTATTGGACGAAGGAGTCCGACATGAATGCCTTCTTTCTTTAGAATTTGGATTGCAGAGCGGCAAATTCGAGCCATCGTTCCGTAGGCAACGATCACGACTTCGGCTTCTTCCATCGATACGAGTTCATAGCGTTGTTCTTTTTCAACAATTCTTTGATATTTTTCGTGGAGTTTTTGATTATGTTCTTCTAATTTTTTGGGATCGAGATCGAGGGAAGTAATAAAGTGTTTTCCATTTTTACTGCCAGTAGTGGCATAGTCTTTGGGGAAAGGACCCCGATGAGGAACCTCATGATCAAAGGTGACCGATTCCATCATTTGGCCAATGAGGCCATCGACCGCAATCATGACGGGATTGCGATATTCGTCAGCGATGTCAAATGATTCGCGAATAATATCAACGGTTTCTTGTAAATTTTCAGGGCCATAGCTGATGACTTGATAGTCTCCATTGCCACCCCCGCGAGTAATTTGTTTATAGTCTGCTTGAGAAGGTTGAATTCCACCTAACCCCGGTCCACCCCGCATGACATTCACAATCACGCAGGGGAGTTCTGCTCCCGCAATGTAGGTAATGCCTTCTTGTTTAAGAGCGATTCCAGGAGAGGACGAGGAGGTCATGGCCCGAGCTCCGGCAGCGGCAGCGCCATAGACCATATTGATGGCAGCGATTTCTGATTCTGCTTGGACAAACACACGTCCTTTTTCTGCCATATAGTGTGATAAGTATTCAGGAATTTCATTTTGTGGGGTAATCGGATACCCAAAGAAGGCTTCGCATCCTCCCATTACCGCGGCAATGGCGATGGCTTCATTTCCTTTTTTCAATATTTTACTCATGATCGATCCTTTCTACGGTGATGACAGAATCAGGGCACATGATGGCGCAAAATGCACATCCAATGCACTTATCGGGATCCGTGATCGTAATCAATTGATAACCATGTTGGTTCATTCGTTTGGGATCCAATACCAATATTTTAGTCGGACAAAATGCAACGCATAGTCCACAGCCTTTACATTTTGCTTCATCAAAAGTAGTTTTACCTTTAGCCATATTGCCTCCTTTATAACCAGTACTTTCTTAAATAAAGGGATAAGGGAATAATCATCCCTGCAAGACGCGTATCTCGGGGGAGTTCTTCCCATAATCCCGTATAAACCAAAGGGAGATGTGTCAGTTTTGCGACTTCTAAAATGATTTCTTGACCTTGCAATACTTCATCAAGCGTCGTATCTCTTAAGAGATTGGAGTTATTGATAAGGCCGGTGAGTTTAACACCACTCGCCCCTTCAATCTGCCCCATCATTTTTAGGATCAAGGGAACCGTAGATGTTTCTTCGCGAAAGATGTTGATACAGCATAAAAAGGCGGCATCACCTAAGAGTCCTTCAAATTGGCGAAGCACCAAAGCCCCATTTTTGTCACCCCCTAAATCGAAAATCGCCACTTCATCCGTGTGAAACGGACGAAAAGCTCGATGATCGATAAAAGGAAGGTCACTTCCAAGCGCATTTTCTAGGGGTGAGGAAATAACCTCAATCCCTTTTTCGTGCAAGAGGGGTTCAATTTCCCGACTCCGAAAATAGGGATTGATGATATCAAGGTCAACTAAGGTATTCACCTTCGCTTGAATGGCAAGGTTCAGGGCAAATTCAGATTTACCACTCCCATAGTGACCCGTAATAATCGTTATCCGTTTATCGTTTAATATAGTTGGCATGAATTTGTTGAATCATGGCAATGCGGTTACGAGCATAGACTTTTGCCGCTTCTTGCGTATTGATTTTTTGTTCTTGAGCAATTTGGAAGATTTCAAGTAACCGATCATAAATTTTTTCAATGTCTTTATGAACCGCATGTATGTTATAATCATGGAGTTCATGATACACATTGATGACACCCCCCGCATTAATGACAAAGTCAGGAGCATAAAGGATGCCTAGATCTCGTAGCATATTACCATGTTTATCTTCATCGGCTAACACATTATTCGCTGTTCCCGCAACAATCTTTGCTTTGATTTGAGGGATACTCTGGTCATTTAACACAGCTCCCAAGGCACAAGGAACTAAGACGTCCACTTCTTGGCTAAAAATGGCATCCGGAGCGACAAAGATGACTTCTGGATGTTCATCCTTCATGCGTTTGATGTGGCGATCATTAATTTCGGTAAAATAAATTTTCTTTGCGCCTGCTTCAAGCAAATATTGAATGAGGTAGTATCCTGTTTGTCCAGCCCCTTGAACGGCATAGGAATAGCGAGATACATCATCGGTTCCAAACTTAAATTTTAAAGAAGCACGAATTCCATGAAAAGCACCAAGAGCTGTTAAAGGCGAGGGATTCCCCGATTTTCCTTCAATGCCTGATACATAATCGGTTTCCATACGTATATAATCCATATCTTTGGTATTGGTATTGACATCTTCAGCAGTAATGTAGCGACCATTTAAGCTTTGAACATAACGTCCTAAAGCACGGAAATAAGCTTCACTTTTAACTTTATTGGGATCTCCAATTAAAACTGTCTTTCCACCACCAAGGTTGAGTCCAGCGGCTGCTGATTTATAAGTCATTCCTCGGGCGAGGCGTAAACAATCAATGACAGCGTCTTCTTCTGATGCATAATTCCACAAGCGAGTTCCTCCGAGAGCTGGGCCTAAAGTCGTGTCGTGAATGACAGTGACTCCTTTTAATCCTGTTGCTTTGTCATAAAAATAGATGATTTGTTCAAAGCCATAGCGTTCCATGTACTCAAATTTATTCATTAAAAAAATCCTTTCTCGTTTCCTATTAGAAAACGTTTACAGTATATTATAACATGGTTTTTTTTAAAAGTGAAGTAAAATAACTCGTCTCGAACCACGAAATAAGGCGTAAAAATGATGAAAAAAGCAAGTTTTAAGGAGTAGGCTTCTTTTGTGATTGTAGTGGCTTTTTATTTACTTCATTTCTAGATTATGATATAATGAGACACACTAGTAGAGGTATTTTATGAAAAAACAATACGAACCACATTTAGCGAAACGGGCTTATATCAATGAAGGGGACGATATTATCCTCGCAATTAATGCGGAAGCAAAGGAAATGAAGCGGATGGGTAAACCTGTCATTAACGCTTCCATCGGAACTCTTTATGATGAAGAGGGTCACTTTTCTACCCTTCCCATGATTGATGAAGCCTTAAAAGAGGCCCTATCTCCCAGCGGGAGATCTTACCCTCAAGTGGGCGGAAGTAAAGAGTTCCAAGAGTGCGTGCTTCAGTGGCTCCTTCAAGAATATCATTCATCCATCACATCCACCTTTCATTCAAAGGTTGTTGCAACGGCAGGTGGAACTGGAGCGATTGCCCTTGCCTTTCGTAATTATACCGAACTCGATCAATCGATTTTGATTCCTACTCCAGGTTGGGCTAATTACAAAGCCATTGCGAGTCAAGTCGGAGCCATTCCTCTTCCTTATTCTTTATATGATGGCAATCACTTTAACCAAGAGGGGGTTAGTGCCCTATTAATGAAGGTTGCGAAAGAGGAGGGGCGTGTCTTTTTCGTATTAAACGATCCGAGCCAAAACCCCACAGGATATACGCTCTCAGAAGTAGAACTTGATGGATTCATTGCCTCTTTAAATAAAGCATCTGATATTGCTCCTGTTACCGTTCTTTTTGATATTGCATACTTTGATTTTACAAAATCCGATCGGAGTCGTCTTATTTTTAAGAAGTTAAGCGCTTTTCACCCCAATGTTCTATCTTTGTTTGCTTTTTCAGCATCGAAGACTTTCTCGATTTATGGGTTACGACTCGGAGCATTGATTGCTTTTTCAAGAAATAAAGAGGAAATCCAGTTGTTTGGGGAAGCCAGTTTATCGGTTGCTCGAGCCATTTGGAGTTGTGCCAATGCTCATGCGATAGAGGCTTTGGTGCACCTTCTTAAGAGTCCTACGAATCGCGAAGTTCTCGCAGAAGAACTGACAAATGAGCGTCTCATGCTTGAGAAACGAGGCGAACTCTTTACTGAAGAAGCAAGAGCCATCGGGTTAAAAACATATCCCTATATCTCGGGGTTCTTTGTCACCATGTCATGTAGTCATGCCAATGAAATTGCAAAGAAGTTGAAAGCACAAGGAATCTTTGTATTACCGATGAAAAACGAGTTTTTACGAGTGGCACTGAGTTGCATCACGCTTAAGGAAACAAAAGGCTTAGCCAAAAAGATATATGAAGCAATGAAATAAAAACTAGACCCACAATTTGTTGTGGGTCTGGTTTTTTTAATCTTCATCATCAATATTTCGATGAGCATTTTTATCGGGATGAGAACCCTTCTTCTTCATATTGTTGAAAATGCGTAGTTTAATGAATCCAACAATTCCAATGGCAAAAGCAATCGCAACATAATAATACCAATCCATGAAAGACCTCCTATATAATCTTTTTTGATAAAATTTTAATACAAAAAACAGTAATGATGATTTGGAAAACGAATCCAATGGCGAGATATCCGTATAAGTTCATATCGGCTGCTTGATGAGATCCAAGGGATTCGATGAGTATGGCTTTGACACTCCAGAAATTTGGAAATATTCCAAGAAGATATTGCTTCCAATCACTAAAGAACGGCAGGAGTGCAAGGGCTGGTAGGACAATAAAGAATCCCCCAAATTTCATATACGCAAATCCTTCAATCTTGTTCTTTGCGATACCTCCAAAAAAACTTGCAATCAAGGGAACAATAAGACTATTGACGAGTGAAAAAAGAATGATGTCACCCCACCCAATATGATCAAATAAGCCAATGGCAAGCCCTCCCATTTCAATGGTATAGGCTTCGGAAGCAATGAGCTTGATGCCCCCAATCATCACAATATTCCCAAAAAAAGATAGAATGGTTGTATAGATCATTTTAAAGGTAAGATATCCTGATAAGCTCATGGGAGTAACGGCAATGGATAAAAGAGTTGATTCATCCTTATGTTCAAGAATGAGGAAACCCAAGAGAGCTCCAGCAATGTATCCTCCAATCGAGAGGATGACCGTAAATGATACTAAAAGAGCAATTGAAGCACCTTCAGTATGGAGTGATCCCGTTTTTTCTAATATTTGTGGCAAGAGAAAGCCCATGATGAAAAACATCAAAACGGGATAAAAGAGCATAAAAAGATTCATACCATCTTTCAAGATGGTTTTTAATTCATATTTAAATAGTTTTAGATATTTTTTCATGTTATTCCCCCATAATGACTTTTTTATAACGAGGATAAACAGCAAGTGGATAAACAAGGAGTGGCATCGCTAAAAGATATAGGACACTAAATATAATTTTAGGTGTTTCAATCGATGTAAATAAACTTTGAATGAGCCATTGTCCCCCTTGAGTGGGTGATATGGCAAGGAGTAACTCCCATGATTCAGGGATGATATTAAAACTTGCAAGAAATGTTGGAATAATGGTCACAAAAGCAAAGAGCATATATCGTGTCAGCATTGAATTAAAGTCTTTGCTATGGAGTGTAATAAACATCCCAATGGATGTGTGGGAGAGAACGACTAAGATGATATAGATAAAATAGAGTAAAAAGGAAATATGGGTGCCATAGGCAAAAACCATCGTAAGGAGAATAATAGTTCCTGATAACACCTCAAGAAGCGTAACACAGATGATTTTTGCGAGTAATATTTGGCCTGGGTGAATCGGTAGAACGAGGGTAGTGCGAATGGTATTCTCCTGCTTTTCAAAGAAATAGGAAGAAGCCATGAGAATAATACTCATCATCGCTGCATCCATCATCACAAGGAGGGGTACGAACTCACTGATGGTTGCTTCATCTAATAAGAGAATGAGAGCAATCCAAATGATAGAAACGAGTAAGCTGATGTGTAAAATTTTATATTTGTAGAAGCGATGAGCTTCCCCTTTAACGAGGCGTAGTAGTTGCATCATCGCTCGCATCTCCTGTAATTTTAATAAAGATATCATCCAAAGTGGTTTCACCACTATGAATGGTTTGAATGTCTTTAGCTAGACATGCATTAAACTCATCACTTTCACTCAAGTTTTCAAGTTTAAAGATTTTCTTGATGAGTTCATTGTTTTCTAAGTATTCCACTCGAACTTCCTTCTTCCCATATTGAAGTTTTAAAGTCCGTGGGGAAGCGGCCTCTGTGATTGCGCCTTTGTTCATGAAGACGACCTCATCACATAACTCTTCAACATCTCCCATGAGATGAGTTGTGATGATGACGGTTCCACCGCGCTCGCGAAATTCCTTAATCATGTCTTTCACAATCTTGGCATTTTTTGGGTCAAGTCCATTGGTGGGTTCATCTAGAAATAGTACTTTAGGATCATTTAAGAGGGCTCGAACAAAATTAAGGCGTACCTTCATTCCTTTCGAGTACTGACTAACTTCTTGGTCAAGGGCATCAGCCAACCCAACACGTTCCATAAGGGCTACATAATCAACTCTTTTTTGATAAAAACTTGAAAAATATTCAAGATTTTCACGACCAGTTAATTTTCCAAAATGGACTGGAATTTCAAATCCGACGCCAATTTCTTCATAATAATCTTTCTTATAATTGATGAGATTCTTATCGCAATAAGTAATAGTTCCTTGATAATTCGAAAGCAATTTGGTAAGAATTTTTTGTGTGGTAGACTTCCCGGCGCCACTAGGACCGAGCAACCCAAAAATGGTTCCTTTTTTAACAGTAAAACTAATGGTCTTAATGGTGGGTTCTTTTGCTTTGGGGTAACTATAAACAAGGTCTTTGATTTCAAAAATTTGATTCATACATCTTTTTCCATTCCTTTTATGATGATTTTTATCATGGTAATAAATTCCTGCTTGAGTTCGTCATAAGGCCTTGAGTAATTGCCTTCCTTCAAAAACGATGATTGCATTCCCTCAATTGCATACATCACATAACGAATAAGATCACTTTTATTGAAACAAGGATCCAGTTCGGATTCATCGATCGCCACAAAAAGGGGTTCGATCCAAAGCCCTTTTAAGAGGGTGGGCTCTTGACGAATAAAGTTTTGAACAACATCAGGAAACTTATTCATTGCCTCAAGCACCATGGCCATGAGTGCGTGATTTTCCTCTAAATACTTGGCTTTCCAAGTAGCCATCTCTCCAATTCTTGCAATGGGATCCTCTTCTTGATACGTTAACGACTCAAAATCTCTTAGCATTATGTTCATAACCCGAATAAGACAAGCTTGATAGAGGGCTTCTTTGGTGGAAAAGTATTTAAAGATGATTCCTTTTGAAACGTTTGCTTCTGTTGCGATTTTATTGGTTGAGGTTTTATCATAGCCATGATTCCCAAACTGAAGCGTCGCTATTTCCATGATTTTTTGAATTGTTTGTTCTTTTTTGGTCATAGTTCCTCCATCCAATAAAATAAGTGACCACATGGTCACTTATAGTATAAACCTTTATGAAAAAATTATCAACAATAATTAATAATTCTTCGAATTATCAATTATCATCATATGATGAATTATTCATCTTGCTTCGAATTATTAAATAACTGAACGCAGGATTGAATCATGGTGGCAACGACAACATCCCGATTCTTTCGTCCCCAATTGATTACTTGAGTTAGGGAAACCTGCCCGCCTTTTGCAAGAACTTGTTTTTTCATAGTACCTACAGCGCCACTTCCACCCATCCATGCAAAGGGGAAGGCATGGGTGACATAAGGAAAGACGATTTTACCCGAAAAACTAGGGGTTTCTTTAATGAAAGTCTTCATGGCATAAGATGGCATAAAGCCATGAACAGGGCTTCCTAAAATCACGCCTTCGTAACCCTCTAGAGAGGGAACTTCCTTAAGAGTTAGCATTGTAACATTGGGATTATTGGGAATGGTTTCAAGAGGAATGAGTGTGACTTCATGTGAAGCAGCCTTGAGTGCTTCTTCTAAAAGAATAGAAACTTGCTTCGTGTTTCCTGTGTAGGAAATAACAACAATGGCTATTTTCATTTTGATTCTTCTTTCTCTTTTTCTTCCATGTGAACCACAATTTGTGGGAATGGAATTTGAATGTTATTCTTATCTAATAAAATTTTCATATATCGATTCATGTCACGACCCGCTTGGTATTTTTTAGATTCTTCTGATTTAGCATACATCCGAATAATGACTGCTGAATCCGATAAAGATTGAACACCACGATAGAAGGGTCCTTCTTCTAAATTGGGAATCGCCTTTTTCATGTCTGCCAAATGGGCGTTAATAACCTTTTCAACACGTTCCAAATCTTCTCCATAGGCGATGGAAACATCACAGATAACTGGGGAGAGATCACTCGAGGTGTTGATGGCTCCACGAATATCAGAATTGTTGATGATTTTAATATCGCCATTAATATCTTCAAATTTAGTGGTTCTAATTCCAATTTCAATGACGGTTCCACGGAAGGCATCAATTTGGATGACATCTCCAACCGAGAATTGCTTTTCAAAGATGATGAAGAGACCTGCTAAGATGTCTTCAATTAGGTTTTGAGCCCCAAAACTAATGGCAAGTCCTAAAATACCAGCACTGGCTAAAAGGGTTGGGGTTTGAACTCCCCATGCGCTAAGAATCAAGAAAACTGTCACGATTAAAGCACTGTATTTCACAATACTAATTAGTAAATGGGCAATGGTAATGGAACGATTTTTCTTGTTTGTTAAGATGGTGATGAGAAACTTCAAGACTTGGGATAAAACCCACATGAAAATGATGATGGTTGCGGTTTCGATGAGATCCACATAATGATCCGTAAAGAATTTTACGATGTTAAAGAATTTTCCAATGCTATTTTCAACAACTTGGGCAAAAGCCGTTCCTTTAAAAAGTATTGGAGTTAAGACAGCAATGAGGATAATGAGTAAAATGATTCCAGCGATAATCACAAACCGAATTAAATCTTTTTTAGTTTTAAAATGAAACATGCATTTTCTCCTTAGTTTTAATAATTTAAATGGATTATTTCAATCCATGTATAGACATCACCATTAGTGGTTGTGATGGTTCCATAAATAGTAATGGAATAAGCGAGATTATTATCCCATGCAACTTGAATTTCGCCTTGATAAACATGAGGGGAGTTCTCCATGAGGACAAATTCTGCCCCTGTGATATACATTTCTTGACCATCTACTATTTGGTAGACGTAATAATAAAGGTCTGATACCACTTGGTTGGGATCCTCTAAATTGACTTCAAATTGCATCACGCCTTCTCCAGGAAGTGGTTGAAGTGTTAGCGTGTAGGGAGGAGGAAGGGTGACATCTTCTTCTAATAGCGTTTGACTGGTTAGTACTCCTTCTTCAAGATAATGAGCCATGAGGATAACTTGATATGTTTCACCTGTTTTTAATCCTGTGAACAAAACTTCAATAGAAGAGTACATTTCGAGGAAATCAGCAGGATAGAAGGTTTTAGTTTGAAGTGTTTTGTCACCTTGCTTTAAAATAACTTCCAAATCAACATCGCTCTCACCTTCCATATACAAACTCAAATGAAGAGAGGTTGGACCAATATAACTAGGATAGAGTGAAGCATAAATTTTCCGAGGAGTGGTAAAGATGAAAGTATCTAGAACAACCTCCTCATTTTCGGTGGTTCTTCCCCACAACGTCGTATAGAACCGAATGGAGCCATCCCACAATCCTCCAACAATACAATCATCAGGAGACGATACAAGCGAATAATCGGTATACAGGGCATCAAGAGGAGGAGTATCTCCTTCGGGATATTCTCCTTTTTGATAATACACATAGGATAACCAAACCGCTTCAAGTTCTTGATAAGGATCTGAATAAACCATTTGAATGGCTATTTGATCAGTTTCTTGTTGTGAAAACGCGGTTTCTTCATAACTCATTGGGGTAGGTTCTTGGGGAAAGTATGGCTGCCATCCGATGATTCTTCCGCCGTAAGTGGACTCTGTTCGAATCGACTGACTCGTTAAAACCCCTTCTCCATACCCATAATTACAGGTAATAGATAGAACATATTCTTTGGCTCCTTGAAGCAGAGGGACTGTTCCATTTTGTTCACCAAGAATCAAAGGAATTCTTCGCGTTTCCAGTTGATTAGAAATGGTTAAGTGGAGGGTCCCTGAAATAATCTTCGAATTAGGATCCTCGACAACGACAGAATAAAAGATGTCATGACCATATACTTCCACTTGATTGAAAGTGGCTTTCGGAATGCTTTGGGTTAAGGTGATGGTAACCACAACAGCAACGACCGTCACCGCAAGGGAGGAAAGCCAATTCATGACAATGCGACGTTTTTGATTGGTCAAAAATTTTTCTTTACGGATTTGTCCATTCATATCATCGCCTCCTAAGAATATTATAAACCTCAACAAACGAAAATACAATATGATATTTTAAAAAGACTCACTTGGACGATATCGAGGGTGATATCACTCCTGTGAGTCTTTTGATGGTTTTTCATTTAATATCGATTCTTCTTCTTGCGCCTCTTGGCGACGTTTAATCACTTTATTTCGCGCAAATTCTTCTCGTTCCTTTTCTTCCAAGGCATCAGCAACATATTTGATGTTGGCTTGAAAGGTGGGAATGACGATGTTCTTTAAGGCATTAGCCCGTTTTTTTGACTTAAGAATGGCACTCGCCAAGCGATAAGCGGTATTATCCACTTCTGCTAAGCGAATGGTGAGATCTCTTGCTTTCACAAAACAGGTAAAGGCATAGTCAAACTTTGAGTTGGTCGATCCAAAGCCATACGTGACACGAATGGGTTTGGATTCATATTTGATTTTAGGAATTTCAACTCCCATAATGCTTCGATACGTGATGTCAAGGCCTTGGTCAATTGGGATAGCTTTCGCAATGTCACCGACGATGCCTAAGGTAATGTTTGCTTCTTGAAGCGCCATATAAGCAAGGCGGTAATTTTTCGCAATCTCTTCGCGAAGAGTGCGGACCTCATCAATGAGTTGCATCATTTCGCGAATTAAGATGTTACGTTTGCGATCCATCAATTCATATCCCATATGAGCCAGTTCATTTGACTTTTTCAGGGCAAGAAGATTTCCTTTGGTGGGAAATACTTGATTGGTTGCCATGATTATTTACCAGCGTTTTTCGCAACAGCACGAATGATGGTTTTCGGGCGAATGTTGAAGAAGGTGTTGGCCGCTTCATGATTATAATAAGTATTAATAACCGTTGAGTCAATGCGGTCAAGTTCCGTTTTAGGAAGTAAAGATAAGAGACGCCAGCCTAAATCGAGGGTTTCGATGATGGTGCGGTTCACATCTTTCTGTCCAAGAAAATGTTTTTCAAATAATTCTCCATAGACTAGATATTCCTGATCGATGGGAGAGAGTTCATCTTCCCCAATGACCGATGCTAAGCTTCGAGCATTTTGAACCTTTGAATAACTGGCAAAAAGTTGATTAGAAAGAATCGAGTGATCAGCTCTTGTAAAGCCAGCTCCAATTCCATCTTTCATGAGTCGTGATAAAGAAGGTAGGACTCCAATCGGAGGATAGATTCCTTTTTGATGTAAATCACGATCCAAAACCATTTGACCTTCAGTAATATAACCCGTTAAGTCAGGAACTGGATGGGTGATGTCATCATTGGGCATGGTGAGAATGGGGATTTGTGTAACGGAGCCATTGGTTCCAGCCACAATTCCAGCCCGTTCATAGAGTGAAGCAAGATCAGAATAGAGATACCCCGGATACCCTTTTCGACCTGGGATTTCACCTTTGCTACTCGAGAATTCACGAAGAGCTTCACAATAAGCACTCATATCGGTCATAATAACTAAGACATGCATGTGATTTGTATAGGCGAGATACTCGGCAGTTGTTAAGGCAACGCGAGGAGTAATGGTTCGCTCAATGATGGGATCATTGGCAAGATTGATAAACATGGCAACATGATCCATGACTCCTGCTTCAGAGAAAGACCGTCTAAAGTATTCAGCAACGTCATTTTTAACACCCATGGCAGCAAAGACAATGGCAAAATTGGCCTCACCATCGGACAAATGGGCTTGCTTCACAATTTGAACGGCGAGTTCATTATGAGGTAAACCAGAGCCAGAGAATATGGGGAGTTTTTGTCCGCGAATGAGAGTTGTCAGTGCATCAATCGAACTAATGCCTGTTTGAATGTAGTTACGAGGATAAATCCGTGATACTGGATTTAAGGCTGATCCATTGATGTCCCGTTTTTCATGAACATAGATGGGACCTAAGTCATCAATCAGGTCACCACTTCCATTAAAGGTTCGTCCTAAGACTTCTTTTGAGAGTGACATCGTCATCGGATGTCCTAAAAATTCTGTTTTGGTATTAATTAATGATAAGCCACTGGTTCCTTCAAATACTTGAATCGCAACTTTGGTCCCATCGATTTGGACAACACGTCCGCGACGAATAGTGCCATTTTCTAATTTGATGGCGACGACTTCTTCATAGCCAATTCCTTTAATTTGATCAAGGATGATAAGAGGACCATGAATGGCTTTTAAACCAACGTGTAATAAACTCATAGGACCCTCCTTAATGAATGGAATTGATGAGCGGATCAATGAGGGAATCAATCTCATTGCGATAGTCATCAAATTTTTCTAGTTCATTATTAGTAACATCATATTTCATTTTAATTATGTGTTCAAAGATTCCTGTTTTTGTGATTAAGCTAAAAGCAATGCCTTTATTAATCACTTCTTTCGAACGATGGTATAGATATATAATAACATCCATCATCTTAAGTTGCTTTGTAAGTGGAACATAGGTATCTTCTTTATGGAAAGCATTTTGTTGGAGGAACCCAACACGAATGACTTTTCCAATTTCAATCACGAGTTTTTCTTCATCGGGAAGAACATCACTTCCGATAAGTTTTACAATTTCCATGAGTTTTGTTTCCTGAGCGAGGAGCCCGACAATGTCTTGACGATTGCGAAGGAAACGAGGATCTATATGAGTATTGAACCATTTCGTTAAATCCGGTATATATTCAGAGTAACTTAAGTTCCAATTGATGGCAGCATAATGACGCTCATAAGCAAGTTGCTTATCAAGAGCCCAAAAGGCTCTCACAAATCGCTTGGTATTTTGCGTAACGGGTTCGGAGAAGTCTGCTCCTTGAGGGGAAACTGCCCCAATGATGGAAATTGAGCCATTGCTATGATTCAAGGTTTCAACATAACCAGCACGTTCATAAAATTGTGAGATTCGGCTGGGTAGATAGGCAGGGAACCCTTCTTCTGCAGGCATTTCTTCTAATCGGCCCGAGATTTCTCTTAAGGCTTCGGCCCAACGAGAAGTTGAATCAGCCATGACAGCGACGTGATAGCCCATATCGCGATAGTATTCAGCGATGGCAAGACCAGTATAAATCGATGCTTCACGGGCCGCAACGGGCATGTTGGAGGTATTCGCAATGAGGATGGTTCGATCCATTAAAGGACGATTTGATTTTGGGTCAATGAGTTCGCCAAATTCTTCAAGGATTTGCGTCATTTCATTGCCTCGTTCACCACATCCGACATAAACGATGATATCAGCATCACACCATTTGGCGAATTGATGTTGCATCATGGTTTTTCCAGCCCCAAATCCTCCGGGAACGGCAGCGGCTCCACCTTTCGCAATCGGAAATAAAGTGTCAATGACACGTTGTCCCGAGATTAAAGGGATAGAAAGGGGAAGACGTTTGGCAACAGGACGAGGGGTTTTAATTGGCCATTTTTGAGTGAGGCTTAGGGAATGAAGACCCCCCCTTGAGTCGAGAACGGTGATGATTTCTTCTTCGATGGTATATTCTCCTTGAGGAACAACACTCTTTACAACCCCTTCAACCATGGGAGGAATTAAAAGACGATGTTCAATAAGAGATGTTTCAGGAGTGGTTGCATAAATCATCCCTGGGGTGACAGACTCTCCAACTTTTACAGTGGGAGTTACAACCCAGCGTCTTGTATTATCCAGTGGGGCTTGTTGTGAACCATTGGGAATAAAAGCACCATAACGATCATAGAGTGTCTTTAAGGGACGTTCGATGCCATCAAAAATGTTACGAATGAGTCCGGGTCCTAAAACCACGGAAACGGCTTCTCCTGTAGGAATCACATCTTCCCCTACAGATAGACCGGTTGTTGATTCGTACACTTGAATGGTGGTAAAATGTTCGTTGACTTCTATGACTTCACCGATGAGGTGGGAAGACCCGACATAAGCCATTTCAAGCATCGAGAAATCTTTGGTGTCTTTTACTTTTACAACGGGTCCATTGATGGAATAAATCGTATTTGTTTTCATGAGGCCCCCTATTCTTCAAGAAAGAGATGAGAATGTTCATAAAACCATTGTTTCTTGATTGCAAGTTTATGATCAATGGTTTCATCAAGGGTGGTGCCTAAGTCAATGAGTTCAACTAAAAATCCACCGAGGTTAATATTGTCATCTTCTTTGACTGGATATTCATGATAATTTTCATGAAGGAAGGTTTTTAAACCTTGATCTTTTTTAGAAATGTGAAAGAGGGCTTGTTTGCCAAAAGAAATGGATGTAAGTTTTTGCCTCATGAGAGCAAGATAGTGCTCACTTTTCACAAACGCTTGAACTTTTTTTATGACTTCAGTTAACACAAGTTCTAACAAGTCCTCACGGAAGTTAATAAGGTCCCGGCGAGTGGTGGTTTTGATCTCATGAATGGTTTGACGATGCTTGATTTGAAGTTCTTCCAAATCTCGTCCCAAAGTGGCATTGATTTCAGATTTAACTTCTTTTTCAATGCGTTCTAATTCTTTGGTTTTAATGGTATCTATTTCACTTTGCAATTTTTTGATTTGACGTTTGGATACTTCTCCAATTTCCTTTTGGAAATAGCGAAGGATTTCATCTTCATTAAAATATTCCATATGCTTCACCTTCTATATCTTGACGCCAATGGCTTCACTAATGCATTGATCCACAGCAACCCCCACAGATTCAGCTCCATGGCGATCAGGGATTTCAACGATCAATGTATTGGGTTCATGTAATTTTAAATCGGAAATAATATCAGGGCATAACTCGACGAGTTTGGTGGTGATGAGAACCACTGCAATGCTAGGGTCTTCTAAGATGCGCTCGAGTTCTTCTAAGAATTCTTCTTTTTCATGAACCACTTTGCCATCTATTCCAACAAGTCGTAAACCGACTTCTGTATCAACATTATCGCTGAGGCAGAAAAGCTTCATAATACCCCTTCTTTCTTGGTTAAATTTTTTATAGTTTATTGATGATTAAAATTGAAATGAGTAATCCATAAATCGCAACCCCTTCTCCAAGGGCAACGAAAATGAGGGATTTACCAAAGTTCTTTTCATTTTCAGAGAAAGCACCAATGGCAGCAGGCGCGGCAGCAGCAACGGCAACACCGGCACCTAAAGCTGACATACCAGTGGCAAGGGCAGCGCTAAGGAAGCCTAGACCTTGGGCAATGGAGCCTGTCATTTGGGCTAAATCACCTTCAGCAGCACTAACATTCACTTTCACCATTTCAAAGAGAACAATGGTTACGATGGCAGCAAAGAATAAAGCAAGATGAGTGTTCAAACGAACTTTCGTTTGGTGTTTGTTTGTTTTTCCTTGAAACACCTTAATTAAGGGTAATAAGATCAAAGCCACTAAAACGAGTGGTAATACAATTTCAATAATGTTTAACATAATTTCCTCCAAATGTTAATTTAATGCTTCAAATGCAATGCCATCGGCTTGATAATAGCGCGAGAACATTTCATAAAATTCTAACCGTAAAACTTGAATACCAACGATCAGGCCTTCAAGACCCATCACGAAGAGATTTCCTAAGACAAGAACGAGGATGCTACCAGCTCCTGCCGCCATTCCTTTTAACGAGAACACCACGAGCATCATCCCGGCATGGCTTAAGACGAATCCGCCAACCCGTAGGAATGACATCGTGTTGGTAATATAGGATAAGATGACTTCAAAGAGTTCAAAGAATCCTTCCACGAAGAAGCCACCAAAACCATTAGGGAACATCTTGTGATGATGAAGTTTCCTTTCAATGGGTTCTTTTAAGAAGATCATCAAAATCGGAACAATTGCAAAGATGGCAATGGTGATGGGGTTGATGATATTCGCAATCCCGGTTAATGAAAGGGCTGCTCCAACCAACACAAAGGCATAGAATAGGAATCCTGAGAGACCATTGTGTGATAGGAGGGCTTCGGCATAGTTTTTCCGTTTGATGTTAATAAATATTCCGAGTAAAATGGAGGATAAGATGATGAGGGCTCCAATCGCAATTGCAGCAATAAGGAGGGTCATCGTGAAGTTTCCATCCATGACATGAATCGGTTTACTTGCTAAGCCCAAGACTTCTGTATAGAAGGGGGTGAGAATCTCTTCATCCCCAAAGAAGGATCCATATAAGAGACCAAAGAAGGCCGAGAAGATTCCGATTCGCATGCCGATGGCACCTAAGCGTAACTTCTTCCACTTCCAGAAGATCCATCCGATGAGGATTAAGAGAAGTCCTTGGCCTAAATCACCAAACATAATCCCAAAGAGGAGGGAGTAGGTAATGGCAACAAACAGGGTCGGATCGACTTCTCCATATTTTGGAAGTCCATACATTTCAACAAACATTCCAAATGGTTTTGAGAACCATCCATTTTTTAGTTTTGTTGGAGGAGTAATGCGTTTATCGGAATCTGCTGGACGAATCTCAATGTCGAGTCCTTCGTTTCCTTTAAATTGCTCATCAATGTTTGAAAGATTGGCTTCTTCAATAAAGCCAGAAATGGTGAAGCGATCGCCCATTCCTACAACATACTTCTTCGATTCATAGAGTTTATCAAGAAAAAGGAGTTCTCCTTTGATGTTTGCAATACGATGGGTTTCATCTTTCGTAACGATTTGTAATTCTTGAACATTTTCAGCAATCTTTTCTTTTGCAAGTTTGATTTCCTGTAAGAGGTTTTCCTTGGCCTTTTCTGGAGTTCCATGAACAAAATCAGGAATGAAGATGCGTTCGAAGAATAAGGATGAGAAGATATTATCGACTTCACGTTCATATTCATTGGTCGTAATATAAATACAAGTGGTATACCCTTTATCAATACTGAATGTTTGAATCAAGAAGGGACGATTGCGATAATAACGGAGTTTTTCAATACTATCTGTTGGAATTCGTCCCACACGGGCAACTGTATATTGACAGGAAAATAGACTATCGAGGGAGATCTTAAGAGATTCGATGTTTCGAACTTGTCCTAAGGCATCTTCATACTTTCTAATCTTGTCTTCCGTGTCCTTGATTTCTTTGATATTAGATTGAATAATGGCATGAGTTTCAGTGACAACACTCCGCATCGATTCTAGATTATAATTGAGGGAACGAATTTCAGTAGCAGGAAAATGAACCCCATATTCTTTCTCAATCTCATAGATTTCTTGAAGGATGAGGCTACAGGGGTTGTCAGCTGAAAAGGAGGTCAGTCCATGTACTTGATCGATGATCTTGTTCGCTAGAACGGGATGGAAATCTTTGATGTCGATGAAGTGCATGAGAACTTGATCGAGACAATCAAGATCAGCCGTTAAGTTGACTAATTTCGTTTTTGCAATGCTCATAATTTCAATCCTTTCTAGTAAATTAGCATGGGTTGGATTTCCACTGGTTGGAGTTGATAGCGGATTCCTTCAATGATATTAATGAGGTTTTCAACTTCAATTTCTCTTAAGAAGAGAAAGGAAGAGTAAACTTTGGGAACGATGGTGGAGTAATACATGTATCGTTTCGATAAGTTATAACGAATCCGATCAGCATAATATTCTACATAGACATATTCAGAGCGATCAGTAAAGCGCGCGAGTGAAGATTTTTCGAGATACTTTAAAATCGCATTGGGGTCATCGAGTTCAATGAGTTCATTCATTTGTTGCTCACTAATCCGTGAATATTGACGAATGAGATTTTCACGAATGACATCAGGGCTAGCCCGATAGAATCGTTTGAGTCGATATATTTTAATAATATTTGATAACTCAATTCGTGTCATGAAGATGGTGCGAAGGTCTTCTCTAATGCGTCCTTTGTAATTGTCATCAATGCGCTTGAAGGCCGAATCATAATAAAAGACCTCTAGAGCATTCTCAATTTCAACATAACGAATGTTCTCATTATCGACCATTGAGAAGGGTGCAATCACCTTATAATAGGGTGTTTTCTCAAGGGCACCTAAGAGTTCCTTCATCGTTTTTGCTTCAGACACTCGTTTTATGTCAAAAGGAGCATGGGTTAAGAAATAGGCTGGAACATTGGGGATGATCGTATCATCCTCAGGTGAGATGATGGAGCGAATGGCATCTAAGATTAAATCTGACGCCATTTTCACAAGATATAATTCATAAAAAGAAGCATCCTTCAAGGTTGCAAACTTAATGAGGCGTAACATCACATTGAAATTATTCTCTTTGATGACGTGCTCGAGTTGGCTTCGCCTGATCAGTTGTTCTGAAATACTCTCAAAAGCTGTCTGATAACTTGGAAGCGTTTTGAGGTATCCCACCACTTCTGATAAATTCTTCTTTTTGATGAGTTCAAGGTAATCTTTTTCTTTTAGCCGTTGGCCAAACATGGCTTTTGCCTTGGCGACAATGGCATTACCAGTGAAGTTTGCCATGGAATCATCCAATGCAATGATTGAAAATTTCTTCAATCCATGCCTGTTTCTGCTGATCAAAAGTCGCTTTGAGGCGAGCTTTTATGGCTTCTTGATGTTCTTTGGCTTGAAGGCGATGAATGTCAATATCACTTTCAACTTCTTTTTGATAATTATGAACGTGTTCGTTCATTTCCTTGGTAAAACGCTCGACCATGCTTTTTCGTTCATAGTCGAAAAATGATTTGAGTTGCTCCCGTTCTTTTCGAATTTTCGCAACTTTTTCACTTGCTTCTAAATCAAGGTTTATGACATCTTGGATAATGTTAGCCATATTCTCATCCTTTCAAAATAAAAAGAGCATTCTATGTCCAGGTAAAACGCTCTTAATGAGTGATCCATTTCTTGATAAAAATAGTAATAATAACAATAGTAATAATATTTATCATATAAATATTACTGTTATTATTATACTCCTAAAGTGATTGATAGTCAAATTTCGTAACCGATTTTAATCAAGAAGGATAAAATGGGCATAAGTAAAGGTCTTAAACATAGTATAACAAATTTCGCTTTTTTTCTCAACTAATATACGCCAAGAGAATGAAAAAACTCGATGTTAATCATCAAGTTTTATTGGTTCTTTAAAAAGTTTTGGGGTAGGCTGTTTTGGGGTCGAGAGTATGGTTACACAAAATTCACTGATCTGTTAAAATAATTGAAAAAATGCTTTTTCATTGATAAAAGCTCATAAATTTAATATAAATAGCCTTAAAATTGATCAAAAAGGGTGAAGCTTAAGGATTCTATTCCAAGTTGCTTCACCCTATTTAATATAAGTTTCCATCAAAATGTTTTGGGGTTTTAGTCATTTTTGACCCCAAACTATTGGATGGCTTTTTGGTCTGACCCCAAACTATTGGAAAGACCCGTTTTATTATCAATTTATGGTTTTAATCCACCTGATGATCTAGACGGCTTATTTTTAACCAACCCGGCATTTTTATATTTTGGTAGAATATTCGTATTAATTTCTTTTATAATATTTTTAAGAGACTTTGTAATATCAGTTTTAATTCTTACTTGAACTCCTGTACCTTCATAATAACATTTGAATTTATCTAGTTTATTTTTTGAAGATACAAGAATTGCATCATTATATGAAATTAGAATGAATCCCCCCTCAAATTGCTTACATATTTCACTCGTATAAAAGAGTCCATAACCGGAATTTATATAAGAATTGCCTTTATCCAATAGTTTAATATTACTGAGAGCAGAAATACCAGGGAATAATGAGTATTCAAGAAAATTATATCCTGCAGGAGGATTAGAAACTTTTCGTAATGATTTCATACTTTTCTCAATGCCGATTCCTCTATCAAAAATGGCAAATTCAACTGTATTTAAATCGTTTCTTCTCTGACCGCATATTGAAACCTGACATTTTTCACTATGTTCTATTGAGTTTCTAACCATTTCAATGATACTGTATTTCATGACTTCAAATAAATCACTTTTTATATTATTTTCTACAATCAATGCTAGTTGATCAGCATGATGTTCGATTTCTTTATATGCTTCTTCTAGTGACATTTCATCAAAACTAATTGTTTTAATAGGAAAACAACTCTTTGAATTGTGTGACTCATTAGGACTTTTACCAACACTTATTCCAATATATTGGAAAAATCCCATGTGACACAAATAACTAAAACTTTTCATATTGTCCATCTTTGCCGAGAACTTTGCAGTTTGATGTTTAGATTTGAACTGTAAAATAGATTCAGCTACTAGTAATATTGTAAAAGGTTTACAGTCGTTGAATCTATTAAAATCAAAGCAATATTCAATACTATCTTTGTTGTATGTTGTTGTTAACAACTTATTGAAACGTATGGCATCAAGATTTCCATTTTTCATCATTGTTTGTACTTTTATTTCGACATAGTTTTCCATTAATTCCCTCTCAATTCATTTTTTTACTAAAACATTTACAACATTTTATCTCTTTGATTTTAAACTTTTTTTATCAAATAGTCAATAAAATATGCAAGAAATAAACTTCCCCCATTCAATTGTCGTCACTCTAGATGAAACACATGTTTTGAATTTATAAATTAAGGCAATAACCTTATTTGCATTTAAATGAAACAATCATCATAATTAACAAATGATTCTCAATTATTTTAATAATTGAGTTTATTAAACCTCAACAATGAAAAATCATTCATACTAATTGAGCCACTTAATCATTTTATTGTGAAGATATATTATATTTTTTTGGTGATCAATAGTTTAATTTGAGGATGAAAAGTATTTATTAATAGGTTATTTTGTTTATTACAAAAATAAATAAGAGCTTAAAAGCTCTTATTAATAAATAAAATGCAATATTCAATATAATGTATTTATGAATTAACGATATAGCATTTGTTAATCATCAAGTTTTTGGGGCATGGATGTAGAAAGAGGGGCAAATTTCGGAATTCCATGTTCATAGGAAATCTTTACTTCTCCTTCAACTAAAGGGAGGACGTATTCAAGAAAGGAAGGAGTGGGGATCATGGTCTCAACATTCATCCATTCGATAGGAAATGACTTAATGAAATTGGCAACTTTTGATAAAGAAATGAGTTGATACTTAATCTTATAAGGAGAATTCCTTTTTCGCTTTATGATGACCATCATCCCGTGATGACCCGATAGTCCGAATCTAAGGGCATGACGTCCGATGGTAAGAGCTTCTCGATAATCCCGTTTTGATAAGAGGTGGCTTCCTCCTCTTTGGGATAAACTAATCTCAATTGCCCGTGTTCCAATGCCTAAGGTGCTCTCTATATACGATGCCAAACGTGGGGCAACTCCCCCTAGTTGGGGATGTCCAAAACGATCAAGCGCTCCGGTCGAGGAAATGTATTCTCCTTGTTCGTTCTTAATGCCTTCAGAAGCGACCACGAGGACGCGCTTTTTCTTCTGATAGATGGCCTTGACTTGTTTCGTAAAGGAATCAAAGTTAAAAGGAATCTCAGGAATATAAATGAGGTCAGGTCCCATTGAGTAATAGGTGGGAATGCACGTTGCTGCCGCTAGCCATCCGGTATCTCGTCCCATCACTTCAACAATCGTGACTCGTCCCACTGGATAAATTGCTGTGTCATAGGCGAGTGTTTGAAGGGTGGTGGCTAAATACTTGGCACTAGAGCCATACCCAGGGGTATGGTCTTGAAGAACTAAATCATTATCAATCGTTTTAGGAAGACCCATGACGACACAGGGAAAGTTGATGAGACTAAAATAGGCAGCAAGACGACTCGCAGTATCCATGGAGTCGTTTCCTCCAATATAGAAGAAATGAGTAATGTGGTGTTTGGTGAAAACATTCACAATCGCCTCATACTGTTCTGGAGCCTCTTTTAAGCGGGGCATCTTCTTTCGAACCGACCCGAGATACATTCCTGGTGTATGCGACAGGGTATCTGGAACTTCTGATAAAGAAATAAAATCTTCATGAAGAATGCCATCAATTCCGTGATGGCATCCAAGTAGGGTCGCATGAGGAGCAAGTTTCTTCGCTTCCATGATTAATCCGACTAAAGTCGCATTAATGACTGCGGTTGGTCCTCCTGATTGACCAATTAATATGGTAATTTCACTCATGAGTTATTCCTTCGTTTTATTCTTAAGAAGAACTTTTACTTCTTCTTTTAAATCATCTCGTTTTAAAGCAAAATCAAGGATGGCTTCAAGATATCCAATTTTAGAACCCACATCGTAACGTTTTCCAGAAAATTCATAAGCATAAACGCCTTCATATTTCACAAGACCACAGATGGCATCGGTGAGTTGAATTTCGCCTCCATGACCTGCTGCTTGGTGTTCCAAAAGATCAAAGATTCTAGGAGTGAGAACATATCGCCCTAAAACAGCAAAGTGGCTCGGAGCAACGCTTGAGTCTGGTTTTTCAACCATTCCTACAAGTTTACCCACGTGATCCTTGAGAGGCTTTTCTAGTTCAACGATTCCATACTTATTGAGGTCCTCATATGGAACTTCCTGAACCCCCACAATACTTGATTCTAAGGCCTCATATTGGTCACATAGTTGTTTGATTGCAGGATATGTGTCGTGATCAACGACATCATCTCCCAGTAAAACAGCAAAAGGTTCATTTCCAACAAAGGCTTTGGCACAATAAATGGCATGCCCTAGTCCTTTTTGTTCTTTTTGACGAACGGTATGAATGTTGGCAATTTCGGAGATGTGTTGGATTTGTTCAAGTTCTTGGGTTTTCCCTTTACGAACTAAAAAGTACTCAAGTTCCCAACTGCGGTCAAAATGGTTTTCAATCGATGTCTTTTGGGAATTGGTTATGATTAAAATTTCTTCAATGCCAGCAGCCACTGCTTCTTCAACGATGTATTGAATCGTTGGCTTATCAATGATGGGAAGCATTTCTTTGGGTTGTGATTTGGTTGCAGGAAGGAATCTTGTTCCATAACCTGCTGCTGGAATCACGGCTTTTCTAATTTTCATGGTATACTCCTAAATAATTCCTTGATGCAACATCGCATCATATACTTTTAAGAATCCGGCGATGTTAGCACCTACGACGAGGTTTCCTGGTTCACCGACTTTAACCGATGCTTCATAGCAAGCATCATATATTTTTAACATGATGGTTTGTAATTTTTGATCAACGGCTTCAAACGTCCAAGATTCTCGAATCGAATTTTGTGACATTTCAAGGCCACTGGTAGCAACGCCTCCGGCATTCGAAGCTTTCCCGGGTGAAAAGAGAATGCCCTTTTCTTGGAAATAATGAGTAGCTTCTAAAGTCGTTGGCATATTTGCCCCTTCAATGAGGGCCATGAGTCCATTGCTAACCAATATTTTTGCATCATCAATCCCCAGTTCATTTTGGGTCGCACAAGGAATGGCAACATCACATTTGATTTTCCATAAATCTTTAGGGTTGGATGTAATCGTTGCTTGTGGGTGTTTTAGCCCGTAATCGCCCAAATCTTGGCGATTAGAGCGAATCGAAAGAACTGTTTTAATATCAATTCCCTCTTCATCATGAATGGTGTGATTAATGTCATTAATCCCGACGACATGAGCTCCTAATTCAATTGCTTTTTGAATGGCGTATGTTCCAACATTACCAGTTCCGGAAACGAGAACTCGTTTTCCTTTAAGGGAGGTCCCACCTTGTCTCTTCAGCATCGCTTCTGCGAAATAGCATATTCCAAAGCCAGTAGCTTCGGTTCGAGCTAAACTCCCACCAAAAGAAATGCGTTTTCCGGTAAAGGTTCCGGTGAATTCATTGGTGAGTTTGCGATAATATCCATAGAGATACCCGATTTCTCTAGCACCAACGCCAAGGTCACCTGCAGGAACATCGGTATCGGGTCCAATGTGACGATAGAGTTCACTCATAAAACTTTGGCAAAAACGCATGATTTCACCCTCGGACTTGCCAGCGCTTGAAAAATCCGATCCGCCTTTGCCTCCGCCCATGGGTAAGCCAGTGAGGGCGTTTTTAAAGGTTTGTTCAAAAGCAAGGAATTTCATAATCGATAGATTGACAGATGAATCAAATCTTAATCCCCCTTTATAAGGACCAATGGCACTATTAAATTGAACGCGATAACCGCGGTTCACTTGAACTCGGCCAGCATCATCTACCCAGGGGACACGAAATAGGATGACACGCTCAGGTTCTACGAGGCGCTCTAAAATCCCTTGATCCTCAAAATGAGGGAGGGTGGGGATGATTTTTTCAATCGATTGAAAAACTTCAAGGACGGTTTGATGAAATTCGACTTGATGAGGATGATTTTTTAAGACATCGCTATAGACACGTTCGAGATAAGCATTTTGAAACATGAAGAGTTCCTCCTAATATGAGTGTCTTTATTTTACACCATTTTGCAATTTTTATAAAGATATATGTGAATAAATCAGACGAATTCAAAACAAAATATGCAATTTTTAACGTTTTGTTTTCCTGGGAGAATATGGGGTGCGAGGGTTCATTTTTTCCATTTTCATCGGTTTTATCAAGCAATTTGGCCCAAAACCAATTAAATCAGGCCTTTTCGCCCTCAATAATGCCTCTGTCGCAAGTTTATAATTTTGGGGAAGGAAATACTGCATTAGCGCTCTTTGCAATGCTTTCTCATGATTATTTTTGGTGACATAGACCGAATCGCCTTTAAAAGGGTCGATTCCGGTGTAATACATGCACGTTGAAGCGGTTCCTGGGGTCGGATAAAAGTCTTGAACTTGTTCGGGTTTGTATCCCTCATGTTTTAAGTACAGAGCTAGTTCAACAGCACTCTCTAAAGTGGATCCTGGATGAGATGAGATGAGATAAGGTACAAGAAATTGGTTTTTATGAAACTTTTGATTTAGGGCTTTATATCGCGCAACAAACTCATCATACAACTCGCGGGATGGTTTTCCCATGCGGACTAGACACGATTGTCGACATGCTCAGGAGCAACTTTTAGTTGTCCAGAGATATGATGTTCGACCAATTCTTGGA
>JAQVOS010000014.1 GCA_028702495.1 Bacilli bacterium | reverse complement strand
TTATATTCGCCAGTAAGAGATGCACTCGAAAGCACAAGTTCATTTGCATCTATTTCAACATTCGTTTTCATTCCCGCAAAACTACGGTCCATGATCATATGATTAAATTTAGTAACAATCACGTTATATGTCCTCCGATCGTTTGAACTGAGTGTTAAAGTTAATGTGACATTATATTGACCTGATAAAGTGGGACTAACAATCCCCTCTGAGGATAAGACATCAGGATTGGAAGACGACCATGTTCCGGTAAGAGAATACTGAAATGTTGTTGGTAGAATGATATTCTCCGTGATATAAGCAGGAGGAGTAGCTTCTTCGAAAGTCAAATCGATTTTTTCTTCGGGTGTTAATCCAATAATGGTGACTTCAAATGATCTATTCTTTACTTGATCATCATACCCGGTGGTAACCGTTAAAGTGACAAGCGTATTGTTTTCAGGAATTGTGACGATGCCTGTTTTTGATAGTACAGACGAATTTGAGCTTTCCCAAGTTAATGGTAGAATTTCTCCCATGAAAGAAAGAATTTGAGGGAATGTCATGTTTTCTTTTGTTGTTTCAGCGATGACGAGTGTTTGAAGGGCATCTTCTAGAAATGCATCAAGTCCATAACCAGGAACCAAAACAATAAAATCTTTTTCCTGTGCTTCAGTAGGAAGCGATAAATATAAGTGAAGCGTTACTTCTTCGTCGTAAATTCCTTGATTCACTTCACCTGTCGAAGAAATGACATCTTCATTACTCGAGGACCAAATGGCAATGGCCGACTCTTCATTAACGATATACTGCAAGGGAAGAACAAGGTCAACGAGACTTGTTTCTGGGATATGGATGTTGTCAACGAAATTTTTGAGGGTGATGGGATCATCTTTAGGAGTACAACCCGTTAGGCCCATCAATATCAAAAATAGTAAAATTATTTTTTTCATGGTAACCTCCAAAGATTACACTTATTTTAGCACAAAAACACGAAAATTCCAACTAAATAATTTATATTGAATGTTTTTTTAGTTCATGATATAATATGTATATTGAAGGAGAAACGTTCATGTATCACATCAAAGGATTAATGATTCGCATCGGAATGATACTCTTATGGTCCATCCTACTCCTCATTTTAGGAGCGGTTATCCTTTTTGAAAGCCTTGGGCTCCTCACCAATATCCTTCTTGCTTTAATGCTTGTCATTGGATTTGTGTACGCTGTGATTGATTTTACTTTATACAAAAAGCATTTTGATCAAGAAATTAAAGCAAAGAAAGAAGATAATCATGATAAAAACAATTGACCCCAACATGAGTGAGAACACAACCCTCGCAAAAGCAAACGACCAATGGATTAATTTAGACCATCCAGCTCTTCGTGGTGTCATTCATCAGCATCAGTTTGAACGTTTAGGATCCTTTCCCTTTGTAAGCCAAAGTGTTGATGTTTTATCCAAACATTCGAGTGGGATTAATGTGATGTTTGAAACCGATTCCCCCATCATTAAAGTAAAAGCGACGTTACTTGGGGCAGCCTATATGGCTCATATGAGTGCAACAGGCACCATCGGGTTTGACTTATATGTCTTTCTTCATCAAAAATGGGTATTTTTATCGACAACAAAAGTCAATGCTTCACAATATGAAGTGACTTTACTAGAAGGTGTTGCCAAGAAGAAACGCACATATCGCCTATATTTTCCTTTATACCAACGAGTGCTAGAAGCCTCATTAGGAATTAGTTCAAATGCTACTTTTGAGTTTATCAAGCCACTACAAGAAAAAATTGTCATTTATGGAACGTCTATTTCGCAAGGGGGATGTGCTTCTAGACCGGGTCTTAGTTATGGAGCCATTCTTGATCGACGCTTTCCTTATGAAGTCATTAATCTAGGATTTTCTGGAAGTGCTCACATGGAAGATGCAATCCTTGACATTTTAGCTTCGATACCAAAAAAATGGCTGATTCTTGAAATGGAAGCCAATAATGATTTGACCATTCATGAAAAAATAAACACCTTTTTATCACGAATACCAGATGAACATGTCATTTTGATATCACATTTTCCCTTGTCAATGGCTTTATTAAAGCCTGAAGTTAAAAGCCGCCTCATTCGCAATCGCAAAGCACAGCAAGATGCAAGTAAAAACATCATCTTTGTGGATGGAAACAAAATGCTAAAACGTTTCGGATATGAGGAAACTGTTGATGGAGTTCACCTAAATGATATTGGATTCTATGCAGTTGCTAATTATTTAGAAAGGATCATGAAACACCATGAACCTTAAACGTATTGTTTTTGGTGGCGGATGCTTTTGGGGCGTTGAAGCTTATTTCAAACGTTTAAAAGGCGTTACTAAAACTACCGTCGGCTATGCAAACGGAAATAAAGAAAACCCAACCTATGAAGAATTAAAACTTCATATTGCAACGCACGTGGAAGCGTGTGAAATATATTATGATTCCCAAGTAATCAGTCTTGAAGTACTGCTACGCCATTTGTTTCGGATTATTAACCCCTATACCTTAAACCGTCAAGGACATGATATTGGAATTCAATATCGAAGTGGTATCTATTATAAAGACAACGACGATTTAAAAATCATTCAGACATTCATTGAAAATGAACAAAAAAATGACTTGCGTAGAATTGTTGTTGAAGTGAAGCTAGAACAAGAGTATTACTTAGCAGAGGACTATCATCAGGACTATCTTACAAAAAATCCAAATGGATACTGTCATGTCGATCTTCGATTATTGCGCAACGAAGAAACAAAGGAGAATCAGTAATATTATGAAAGTTTTTATCGCCATCGATTCCTTTAAAGGAACATTAACGTCACAAGAACTGGGGCACATCATGGCGACTTCACTCGAGAAAAACAACATTGAAACAAAAACCATCCCCATCACCGATGGAGGTGAGGGGTTTTTAGATTTCATAAGCACGATTATTCCAACAAAAACAATTCACCTTGAGGTTAAAGGTCCTCTTGGAGCTTTCGTTGATGCAATCTACTTAGTCGATAAAAAAACCCATACAGCTTATATCGAACTTGCGAAAGCGTGTGGCCACCATCTCGTTTCAGAACAAGAACGCAATGTCATGGAGTCTTCAACCTTTGGCTTAGGGGAACTGATTCTACACGCTTCTACCCAACAAGTAAAACACATCATCATTGGTTTGGGTGGATCAGCTACCAATGATGGTGGCTCAGGGATGCTTGAAGCATTGGGGTGTATTTTCTATAATAAACAAGGACAAAAAATCAATCATATCAACGCTAGGAAATTAGGACAAATTGCTCAAGTGGATACATCTGCTCTTCATGCATTGATGAAGAAAGTCGACTTTACAGCGGTTCATGATGTCGTAAATCCATTATTAGGTAAATTTGGTGCTAGTCGAGTCTATGGAGTACAGAAAGGTGCTACTTCGCATAACGCTATGGCATTAGATAATTACATGGCATCGTACGCATCTATTATTGATCCAAGCCAGACTTTTATTAATACTCCTGGAAGTGGGGCTGCTGGAGGAGTCGGTTTTGCTTGTCTTGCTTGCCTCCAAGCTAAACCACGATTAGGGATTGATTATGTATTAGACATCGTCAATTTTGATGAAGAAATCAAAAACTATGATGCCATTATTACTGGAGAAGGATCATTTGATGAACAAAGTATGTATGGAAAAGTCGTGGGTGGCATTGTGATGCGTGCGCAAAACAAAAAAGTCATCGTTGTATGTGGGGTTAACAAAATGAAACATCCCATTCCCGAAGGCATTCATAAAATCGCCGCCATTGTACCAAAAATTGCAAGCCTAGAAGAAGCCCTTCTTCATCCTCAAGAAAATTTTAGAAAACTTTGTAATTCATTGATTGTATAAATAATAACCCATAAAGGAGAAACTCATGGAAAAATGTTCTGACAATTATAACATCGCACTTTTAATTGATGCGGAAAATATCTCGAGCGAATATGCACCTCTCATCATTGATGAAGCCAATAAATATGGTAAAATCACTTACCGAAGAATCTATGGAGATTGGACCACCAATACTCTCAGCAAATGGAAAGCAAAATGTATTGAATTTGGACTGACTCCCGTCCAACAATACACCTATGTATCCAAGAAGAATTCATCTGATTTTACCCTCATCATTGATGCTATGGATATTTTATATCGTGAGAAAGTCGATAGTTTTTGTATTGTTACTTCTGATTCCGATTTTACAAAACTAGTCATACGTCTAAAAGAAGACAATATGTATGTCTTTGGAATGGGTGAAAGTAAAACCCCCAATTCTTTAGTCAATGCTTGTGAACATTTTGCCTATCTAGATAAGATGAGTGAGCAGCAACAAAAAGAAGAAAAAGTTATCCCAGAAATGAAAGAAGTTAAAGCGATAGAAGTAAAAAGTCGAAAGAAAAAAGTAGAATCGAGCATTACTCCCATTTCCCAATTGGTTGGTGCCTTAAAGACCATTATTGATGATAATCTCACCGAGCAAGATTGGGCTTATTGGAGTAAAGTAGCCGATCTCTTTCAAAAGAAATTTCCAGGATTTCATCCAAGAAATTATGGATATCGCGGGAATACCAAAGATTTCTTTCAAAAGCATGGACTTGTTTTCCAAACCTTTAACACAGCTACCACTGTTTCTTATAAAAAGTAAATAAACACGTGAATTAAAAGGAATTTGAAACTCAAATTCCTTTTAATTATGAAAACCAATTGAGAAGTTTTGAAAAAAAATGTATAATAGAATCAACAGTGGAGGATTTACAAATGAATAAACCAAAACTTACGGGTAAACTATGGACGAGTATCATTCTTTTTAGCCTTTTTGGTCAAATTGCTTGGGTTGTTGAAAACGTGTATTTTAATGTATTCATCTTTCAAGAGTTTCAAGCAACCTCAGAGCATATTGCCTTGATGGTTTCCTTAAGTGCGATTGCGGCCACAGTCACAACTTTATTTATGGGCGCTTTATCTGATAAAATCGGTAAAAGAAAACTCTTTATTGTTGCTGGATATATCCTATGGGGGCTATCTATTATCAGCTTTGCTCTTCTTAAAAAAGATATTTTAGCTCAGTTATTTCCATATACGAATAGTATTCTTCTCGGAATCAGTTTGGTCATCACCTTTGATTGCATCATGACGTTCTTTGGTTCAACGGCAAATGATGCTGCTTTAAATGCGTGGGTGACAGATCTTACTCACGAAGGAAATAGAGGACGCGTCGAAGGTTTTTTGGCTTCACTTCCACTCATTGCTGTCCTCGTTGTTTTTGGTGGATTCATGGGACTCACCGCAGCGAAAGCATGGGATACCATCTTTATCATCATTGGATCCCTCGTCCTTGTAGTGGGTTTTCTTGGTATTTTCTTGATTCAAGAAGTTCCTCTTGTAAGAACAAGTGATACTTACTTTAAAAACATTCTTTATGGGTTCCGCCCGTCGGTTTTAAAGAAGCATCACAAATTATATTATTTATTCCTCTGTTATGCTATTTTTGGAATTGCAGTACAAGTGTTCATGCCATACCTCATCATCTATTATCAATATCGTTTGGAGCTTGATAATTATGTCATGATTTTTGCCCCTGCCATTTTACTTGCAAGTGTGATTACTGTCCTTTATGGACGCTTTCTTGATAAAGTCGGTTTTCGAAAAGCCATCATTCCTGCCATTATTCTCTTTATGGTTGGGCTTCTTTTACTAGGAGTCGTGAGTAATACCATCCTCGTGTTTATCGCAACACTCTTTATGCTCGGAGGAAACTTAAGTGTCGCCGCTTGTTTTGGAGCCGCCATTCGAGATCATACTCCTACAGATAAGGTTGGACTTTTTCAAGGACTTCGAATGTTTAGTTATGTCTTACTTCCAATGCTCATTGGTCCCTGGATTGGATCCCTAGTCATTCAAACAACAGAATCTATCTTAGGAGATGATGGAGTATTAGTTAAAGTTCCAACATCTACTATTTTCATTGCAAGTTTATGTGTTTGCTTCATCCTCGTTGGACTCGTCATTGGATTTATCTTTATCATTCGTCAAAAGCCTCAAACTCTGTTGACAAAAGAAGGGGAGAACCTAGATACTTCCACGCCTCTAAAAGAATACCCACGACCACAACTCGTTCGTGATTCCTATTTTTGTTTACATGGGTGGTGGGATTATCATCGCCAAGGAAAAGTTGAAGAAAAGGGAAAAATTCTTGTTCCCTATCCCATTGGAGCCACTTTATCAGGCGTTATCACTCCCCTCCAGCCATCAGAAATTTTCACCTATAAACGAACCTTTTCTTTACCACATGATTTTATCAAAGATAGCGTTCTTTTACATTTGGATGGAGTCGATCAATTCGGTGAAGTTATTATCAATGGACAAAGTGTCGGGCACACTACGAATGCTTATATTCCTGCTGTTTTTGATATCACTTCTTATCTTGAAGAAACAAATACGATTGAAATTGTTGTAAAAGATCCCCTTGACAAACATTATCCTTATGGAAAACAATCCCTGAATCCGGGAGGAATTTGGTATACACAGACGAGTGGTTTATGGAAGAGTGTTTGGATTGAAAGTGTTCCCTCAACATACTTAAAAAATGTCACCATCACGCCCTTATTTGACACTCGTCAAATCATCGTCTCGTTTGATACCAATGCTCAGGATATTACGATTAATCTTCCAACTCTTAATAAAACCTTACACACAAATGAAAAAGTTATAATATTAGATGTTCCCAAAGCGATTCCATGGACACCCGAAAATCCCAATCTTTACCCCATCGAATTCGTATGTGGTCAAGATATCACCCAATCCTATTTTGCAATGCGAAAAGTGAATGTGGTCATGAAAAACGGCCTACCCGTGATTGCCCTCAATGATAAGGCTCTATTTCTTTCAGGATTACTAGATCAAGGCTATTATAGTGATGGTCTTTTAACACCGGCCACGTACAACTCCTATATTGAAGATATTAAGTGTGCAAAGGAAATGGGTTTTAATATCTTAAGAAAACACATTAAGGTGGAACCTCTTCGCTTTTATTATGAATGCGATCGCCTTGGGGTGCTTGTTTGGCAAGACATGGTAAACAACGGAAGCTATCAATTATTGAAGGATACGATTCGTCCGATGCTAGGACTTCATCAATATAATGATCGAGTTGAGGAAACCACTCAACCTTATCTTGATGCCTTTGCCTCCTCTATGAAACAAACCATCTCCCTTTTATACAATTCGCCTTCTATCATCCTTTGGACCATCTACAACGAAGGATGGGGTCAAATTGAAGCGGATAAAATGTATGCTCTTGCTCGAGAGTTGGATAAGACACGCCTCATTGATGCAACCAGTGGATGGTTTCATGAAAAAGATAGTGACGTTGATAGCCTTCATATTTACTTCAAGAAAATTGAAATTAAAAGCGCTTCAAAGCCAATTGTCTTAAGTGAGTTTGGTGGTTATTCGCTTCGTATTCCTGAACACTCTACTCACCGAAATACCTTTGGTTATCGGATTAAGAAAACTCCTGAAGAACTTGAGTTTGATATCGAAAAGCTCTATGTGAGTGAAATTATTCCCGCGATTAAAAAGGGATTAGCTGCAGCCATATATACTCAATTATCTGATGTTGAGGAAGAAGTGAACGGTTTAGTGACCTTTGATCGAAAACTTGTAAAAGTATCGATTAAAAAAATGAGAGAAATCCACCAAAAAATAAGACAAACTTTTGAGGAATAATTTGTGAGAACTTATAAAGAATTTCATGGTGACTTACCGATATCGGATATTGGGAAGGAACTAAGAAGAATCCTCAAAATGGAAGTCCATCATTTCAAAGTTTTAACGGGATACGGGAGTACCACTGGTTCTTCAAAATCCAAAACGATGGTCCTAAAATCGTTATCAAAATTGAAAAAGGATGCTCTCATTCAAGGCTATTTCCCGGGTGAAGTAAAGAATGAACCGCTTACTTCACAATCTCCTTACTATGAAGCAAAAATGCAATATGGAAGCCTTGTGAAAAATGATCCAGATTATGGAAATGATGGAATTATATTTGTATTTATCAAACGAAACAAAGGAGAAATTTGATGATAAAAAATGCACAGATTATCGTATCAGGCATTGGTTTAAGTGACGTATATTTTAATGATGACTTGATGACCATCGCGCCCGAGCGTCTAATTGATATCAAAGAAACCATTCGAAATAAATGTTGTTTTACACCTTGTGAAGAAACATGGTCATGCGGATTTGAAGAAAATGTCAACGACACCCTCATAAAATCCCATAGCTCCTATAAACGATTAACAAAACGGCACTATATCGTTGCCTGTCGCTTTCCCTCGCTTGCTTATCAAAGCGAATGGAAAAGTCAAGACCCTCTTGGAGCCCTACTGAAATTTGAAAAGCAAATGTTGAATCTTTTTACACCCGAGGAACTCACCCTTCACGATATTACGTTACGCTTTTATTCTTACGGCAATGTCACCATTCAAGGAAAATTCATCATTCGTGATAAAGAACTATCTGTGGAAGACTATCATGCTGTTTCTGATTTTGTTCATGTACTATTTAAGGTGGCTTTACAAGATAAAGTGGCAAAAGCAATTGAAAAGTATGTTAATGCAGTGAATAGCATAACGGATAATATATGTTTATTGTCGCTTCCGATTCCAAGCGAATTACACGATGGGAATATGATCCAAAACATTATGAGTCAAACACTTCAGTTTGGGATTCGTACCCACTACATCTATGATGTTGAAAAGAAGGATGATTTTTCTCTCGCCCCCTTCTACCCCATTCTGTCAGGAGAATGGGAAGAAGCTATGGCCAAGCCTATCGTCTCTCAAAATTGTACGGCCTATTTTGGATGGTCTCACTCAATGTACTTGTTCCACCATCAGGAACAGGAGATTTCCCATACACCCTATGAAATACCTATGGAAGTCGTGATGAGCAATTGGAGTGCTTTACAAGGAATGCAATTACGCATTGAAAAAGCACGAGTTGCCTTTATGAAGCAAATTGAAGAAAAGAAAAAGACTCGTAAAAATTATGATAAAATATCTGACGATGTAAAAGACTTTATTCTTAAATTTGAGCGAATGATTGCTTATTTTGATAGTTACACCATCAGTAATAATCCCACTATTTTTCATATGATTGATGCACAAAAAAAAGCATTTTTAGAAAAGGATCATGTGATACGAGTTCGAAAGAAACTAAACTTATTACAAAAAATTGTCGATGATTTAGCAGCCAGCGAAAAGAAGCGCCATGATGACAAAATTAATCGAATCCTATTCATCATTACGATATTTGCTTTGCTAAACAGTGTGCAAATTACCTATGAACTCATCACCAATAAAAATTCTCAGGATATTCACACGATTGTTGGAATCTTTATTGGACTAGTTGCCATTGTAATTCTTTATTTAAGAATCAATAAAAAACCAACCACATAAACATACGAAAGAGGGAGTAAAATGGAATATTACACCATTGATTTTGAAACAGCAAATGCTTCATTGACAAGTCCTTGTAGTATTGGAATTGTTGGGGCAAATAATGGGAAAATCATCATGAAAAAGTATTTTCTCATTCATCCAGAAGAACCCTTTCTTCCGATGAATATTGCCATTCATTCCATCACTCCCGAAGATGTTGCAAACTCTCCCAACTTTAAATCAGTGTGGGAAGACATCAAGCCCTATTTTCAAAGTCAAATCATATTTAGTCATTGTTCATTTTTTGACTTCAATGTCTTATATCAAACCATGGAAAAGTATGACATTTCCAAACCAATTTTTCGGTTTGGGGATACCGTAAGAATTGCGCGACTGTTGTGGGATAAAGAGACAATGCCGAATCACAAACTCGATACCATTGCTGCGTATCTTGAACATGAATTCAATCATCACAATGCCCTAAGTGATGCCGAAGTATGTGTTCACATCGTTGAGCGTGCTAAGAAAATCCTTCAAGTTGATGATGTGAAAGAATTGTATGATGCTCTCGATTTGCGATTTGGGTATTTCGGACCCCATCGATTTGTTGATACCTATCAGTTAAAGCAACGCTATCGTTCAAATCGACCTCGTCATCCTCTTCCCTCCTTTTATGATAAATTGTTTATCTATTCGGGTCGACCGAGCAAAGAAACAAAAAATGATTTTTTAAATCGCTTGGTTGATGCTGGGGCTTATGTTGATACCATGGTATCCAAAAAAGCGGATTACTTAATCTTACTTGAAAACTATAAAATAGATAAACGTCTTCAAGCAGAAGCTTTAATTCATGAAGGCCACCCTCTTGTCATCATCACTGAACAAGACTTAGAAAGGATGATTCAAAATGATCTTACAAATACAAGCTGCGCATCAAGGAAAAACAATTCGTGAGGTTTTACTATCTTTTCATTTAGGGAAATCGACGATTTATAAACTTGAAGAGGCGGGAGCCATATTCATTAATGGAAGTCCAGCTAAAGGTAATGATGCCCTAAAAGTGAAGGATGAACTGCTCATCTTATTTGAAAATATTGATGAGCAAGCGCATGAGCCCATCTATGAAAAAATTAATATTTTATATGAAGATCAAGATTATCTTTTGGTTCAAAAACCACGAGGGATTCTTACCCATTCTGACGGGAAAGAGATTAGTTTATCAAATTATGTTGCGGCTTATTTTGCATTATCTCCCATCGTCGCTCGGGCATGCCATCGACTAGATTTTGAAACAACAGGAATGATTTTATTTTCGAAGCATTTATTAGCCCATGCGATCATGACAAACCTATTTGAAAATCACAGCATTACCAAAGAATATGTTGCTTTGTGCCACGGAAAATTTGATAATCCCCAAGGGATCATCAATGCTCCCATTGGAAGAAATCGACATAACGATGCCCAAATCGTTTCGAAAACAGGAAAAAGCGCCGTGACTGAATATCATGTATTATCTTTTGAAAAAGGAGTGAGCCGGGTCAGGGTGAAAATAGAAGGTGGGAGGCGTCATCAAATCAGAGTTCATCTTGCCTCAATTGATCACCCGATTGTTGGAGATACCCTATATGGCTCAACAGCCAATGAACCCATGAAGCTCCATTTTGAAAAAATCGAATTCATTCATCCTTTTACAGGAAAATTGTTTACACATTACCTTCCTCCTTCTTGGTAAAAAAGCAAATCAAATGACAGCATAAACCTCCTATGTTATGATGATGTCATAGGAGGTTTTTAATATGAATCTAAATATATTAACCAGTTTAAAAAAGCGTCGTAGTCAATACGACTTATCAAATCAATCTACATTGTCGGAGGCTGAACTAAAAACTCTTATTGAGGAGTCTCTTCTCCATACACCTTCAGCTTATAATTCACAGTCAGGAAGACTTGTCTTATTGTTGAAAGATAAACACAACAAGTTATGGGACATAGTCTTAGCAGCCTTAAAACCCATGGTCCCACTCAAAAGTTTTCCTCGAACAGAAGCAAAAATTGCAGCATTTCGACGAGCTCATGGAACCATTCTTTTCTTTGAAGAGGAAGCAATCGTCAAGAAACTACAAGAAGAATTTCCTTTATATAAAGATAATTTTGCCCTTTGGTCCACTCAAAGTGCAGGAATGTTAAATCTTGTTGTGTGGACAGCCCTCTCCGAAGCTGGAATGGGTGCCTCTTTGCAACATTACAATCCTCTCATTGATGAAGAAGTGAAGAAGGCATTTGGTCTTCCTCCTTCTTGGCATCTTATTGCGCAAATGCCTTTTGGAGTTTCTTTAAGGGCTCCTGATGAAAAAGAGTTTGATCACATTCAAGATCGCTACCTCATCCTAAAATAATCCCCTTATTGCGTAATAGCTGGATTTTTGCTATAATAAGCCCGGTGATGAAAATGAAAGAATTAGGAAAAACAGGGTTTCTCATCCATCCAATAGGTTTGGGGGGGATCCCCATTCAACGGGTTGGGATTCAAGCAGTGAAGCAAATCATTGATGCCATGGAAGTACATCAAATGAATTTTATAGATACAGCCAGGGCTTATACCAACAGCGAGTCTCTTTTGGGAGATGCGCTTTTTGGTCGTCGTGAACACTTTTTCCTCGCATCCAAATCCATGGCAAAAACCTATGAGAGTATGAAAAAGGATGTTGAAACTAGCTTGTCCAATCTGAAAACCACTTGGATTGATTGTTATCAACTACATAATCCACGAAACATAAACGATATCGAAGGCCCCTTAAAGGCTTTAATGGAAGCGCGTAAAGCTGGCCTCATACGCCATATTGGAATAACTAATCATTCGAAAGAAGTTCTCATGGAAGCTATGAAATTAGGTGTTTTTGAGACCATTCAATTTCCTTATAACTTCCTTGAAAGCCAAGGTGAAGAAGTGTTTATTGCTGCAAAGCGTCAAGGGTTAGGAACCATAGTTATGAAGCCACTCGCGGGAGGGGTCATTGAAAACGGACCCCTTGCTCTAAAGTACATCTTAAATAATCCCAATATTGATGTTATAATTCCCGGAATGGGGAGTAGTAGTGAAGTCGAGCAGAACCAAGGAGCAAGACTTGGTGCTTATTTACCCGAAGAAGAAGCCCTGATTGAATCGATGAGAACATCCCTTAAAGAAGAATTTTGTCATCGCTGTGGTTATTGTCTTCCCTGCCCTCAAGGAATTGATATTCCCGTTCTTTTTACCTTTGAAGGGTATCATGAACGTTACGAGTTAAAAGCATGGGCAAAAGAGCGTTATGCCAGCATGAAGGTGAGAGCCGATGCCTGCATTGGGTGTCGTGTTTGCGAAACACGTTGTCCATATCATTTACAAATTTCGTTGCGAATGAAACGCATTCAAAAAATATTTGAGAAGTGTTGAGGCCTCTTATGAATGTTGAAATAAAGTTTCATCGAAGTCTAAAGTTTTATGTCTTCAGTTGGGCGATTGATATTCTCCTCTTTTTGCTCATATTAATAACCCCTAAAAATGAGACACTCTATCAAATCTTTTACTATCTATTTATTGCCAGTATTTTTGTATTTCCATTGGGACTGGGTTTGCTGGGTGTTTGGTCCATGGCGAAAGAAGAAAAACCCATTTGGAAAGCATCGATGTTTCCGATTTCTAGTAGTATTCTAATTGCCCTCACTTCTTTTATCTATTTTACGCGTTCTTTAATTGAAGAAAAACGACCCTTCATGATGGGACTGGGACTCGTTTGTATCACTTTAATGGCGCTTTTCACAGTCGGAATTCAATTGAAAAAGATTCCCAACATCGTAAAGATAGTTTTGTCAGTCCTTACTCTTGCAACCTATTTTATCTTTTTATACATCGCCATGAAGCTGAGTTATGAGTATAGTATTCTGTGGTAAAAAGAAAAAAGAATAAAAATTTATGAAAATATGAGGCTCAAAAGTGGATTATTCGTCATCTATAAGGTATAATACCTATGTTTCTAAATGAACCAATAAGGAGGCAAAGATGAAAAAAATAGTTTTCCTATTTGCATTCATCTTCTTGCTATTTGCAACAGGATGTAAACAAGATCCAGAAGTTGAAGTGAACCCCGATATCGCTGTGGTTAATTCCATTAGTGAATGGGTATTAACTCAGATTCCTGAATCAACGATGGAAGATATCGTTCTTCCAACAACACACCCCACTCTAGGGGGTACCATTGAGTGGACATCTTATGATGAAGACATCATAGATAACACCGGAAAGGTCGTTTCAACGACCCTACCCAAAGATGCAACTCTTGAATATAAAGTCACATACCAAACGTATTCAAAATTAGATTTTGCGTTTGTGAAAGTAGCAGGCATTGAACTTTCTGCAGTTGCACAAGCATTTACCAATCAGTTTAGTGCCATCATTACGCGTGATTACGATGTTAAAACTGAATTTTCTAATGGATATACCATTACATGGACCTCTTCAAATCCATCTGTTTTTTCCAACGAAGGCGTCTTTACCCGTCCCGATAATGATACGATGATTACCATTGATTTCACGGTTTCCATTTGGAACTATAGTGAACAATTCTCTTTCGAAATCCAGGTTCAAGGACAACTTTTATCGACTAAAATTGCTGAGGTAAGAAGTTGGATTATCGATAACTACTTACCCGAACGTCTTGTTTCTACTGAAATCAATCTCCCAACAGAATACGAAAAGTATAGTGCTAATATCGAATGGGAAAGTTCTAACTATAATGTCATTGATAATGAAGGTCACATTACTCGTTATGGGTTTGATCGTTATATCACCCTAACAGCCAAAGTATATTTGGGTGAACAATACAGTGAGACTGATTTTTCGTTAGTGGTCGCCAAAAAGACTCTTTCCACTTCTGCAGAAAAGATGGAAAGTTTCCTATCTGCGATTGGAGTTGCTGAACTCGCTAAAGTCAGCTTTGCATACTATAGCAATATCAGCCAAAGTTATAATGTTCTTCCCATGTTTGGTGCCTTTGATACCCCCATTGTTCAACAAATTGCGCCCCTTCGTACCGAAGCGAACCCAACAGCTCGCCCGGGAACCAAACTCTATAGTGTCGAATTCATTACGATACATGACACGGCAGGGGAAAGCGCTGGTGCTAATGCGAAAGCTCATGCCAACCTTGTTAGTAGTGGATATAGTGCTTCTTGGCATTATGCAGTTGATCAAGACGGTGCCTATCAATCCATTCCCCTTGATGAAGTGGCTTGGCATGCGGGTGATGGGTCACTTGCTTTTCACTTAACTGATACAGGGGTAAAGGCTACTGTGAAGTATCCCGTCATGACCATTACATCTGATGGCTATTTTGCTTTCAATGGTGAAAAGTCTACGGTTCGAGCTCCCAAAGTATCTACTACCCTCTATGCAACGACCTCACAACTCACTCCCTCAGGAATCTACAATGAAATTGGTCTAAATGGCAACTATTACATCAACACCAATTACTTTAATGATGACTATGGACGTGTCTCCAATGGGGGAGGAAATCGTAATTCAATCGGATTTGAAACCTGTGTGAATACGGGAAGCGATTATCATCGCACCTTCTATCATGCTGCCAATATTACAAGCGACCTTCTCATTGCAAACAATCTATCCGTTGATCGCGTCTTACAACATAATAACTTCAGTGGAAAAGATTGTCCTCTATCCATCCGTCGGACAGGATATTGGAACAATTTTCTTGACCTTGTTTCATTATTGAAATATGGAAAAGAAAACTTCTCTGGTTATACTTTTAACTGGTCATCTGCTTCAATAGAACTTGCAACAAATGGACTCATTGCGAAAAATGCAACTCAAGGAACCAACCTTTCATACTCAGTAACTGTTGCAAATAATACCAATCCCCTTGAAACCTATAGTCGCGCTTATAATACTCTTTTAAAATAATGAAAAATATCACAAAGCAAGAATAAAAATTGTCAAAAGATCAATTTAGTTCTTGCTTTTTTGCGTATTATATGGTAATATATACAAGGCTTCTATTGAAGCTACCATTTTTGAGGTTGCTGACACACACGGTTGAGTTGCCTATAACCGTACCGTCAGGTAATTCAGAATGGGAATATTGCACATCGATGCAAAGGAGGAAAAAAATGGCAAAACAATCGCTAAGAATCAAATTAGTTTCTTATGATCATCGTTTAATCGACGAATCAGCAAGAAAAATCGTGGAAGCTGCGAAAAAAACCGGCGCTATCGTTGCTGGTCCAATCCCACTTCCCACAGAACGAGAGGTTTTCACAGTTATTAGATCACCTCACAAACACAAAGACAGTCGTGAACAATTTGAAAGAAGAACTCACAAACGTCTCATCGACATCGTGGTAACCACACCAAAGACTATGGACACCCTAGTTCATTTGGAAATACCTTCCGGTGTTGATATCATTTTAAAATAATGGGTAATAGGAGGTGAAACTCATGGCCAAAGGAATCTTAGGTAAAAAAATCGGAATGACACAGATCTTTGCTGAAAACGGAGAACTTATCCCAGTCACAGTGGTAGAAGTTGGGGGTAATATCGTTTTACAAAAGAAAACAATGGAAACAGATGGATATCAATCTGTACAACTAGGGTATTGTGATGCAAAAAATGTCACAAAACCTGAAGTGGGGCATGCTAAAAAAGCCAACACTTCTCCTAAGCGCTTCGTTAAAGAAATCGCTGGAGAAGAAATGCTGGCATTTGAAGTAGGCCAAGAGGTAAAAGCTAATATATTTGTGGAAGGTGAAATCGTTGATGTCACTGGCACATCTAAAGGAAAGGGCTACTCAGGAGCCATCAAAAGATGGAACTTCCATCGTGGACCTATGGCTCATGGTTCTGGATATCATCGTGGTATCGGTTCTATGGGTGAAAGAACTGCTTTACGCGTCAAAAAAGGCAAGAAAATGGCTGGGCGTCTAGGCGGAGAAACTAAAACCATTCAAAACTTAAAAATCGCAAAAATAGATCTTCAAAAGAACGTCGTGCTTATTCGTGGGAATGTCCCTGGAGCAAAAAATTCTTATGTCATCATCACAAATGGTGTCAAAGAAAATACTCCAGCGATCAATCCCGAGGCACTTGCGTAATAGAAAGGAGATACAATCATGCCTAGTATCGTTGTATTAAACCAATCCGGAGCAGAGGTCGGAAAATTAGAATTAAGTGAAAAAGTATTTGCAGCTGAACTTCATAATCAAGCTGTCTATGATGTCGTCAATTCTCAACGCGCAGGAATGCGTCAAGGAACTGCTGATACCAAAGATCGTACTGAAGTTCGTGGCGGTGGAAGAAAACCATGGCGTCAAAAAGGAACAGGTAGAGCTCGTCAAGGCTCAATTCGTGCTCCACAATGGCGTGGTGGTGGCGTTGTCTTTGGCCCAACTCCTCGCAAATACGTTTTAAAAGTGAATAGAAAATTGGTTAAAGTTGCCTTACGGAGTCTTCTTACTGATCGCTTCAACAAAGGAAACTTAGTCGTTATTGACAAAATCGTCTTAGATGATTTTAAAACAAAGAGTTTAGTAGAGGTATTGAAGAATCTCGGCGCTATTGAAAAGAAAGTCATCGTCATCACAACTGAAGAAGATTTCAATCTTGCTCTTGCTGGCCGCAACATTCCCAATGCATATGTGCAAACCAAACAGCATTTGAGTGTATACGATCTCATCAATGCCGATATGTATGTTGCTACTGAAGCAGCAATCAAAGCATATGAGGAGGATTTACAATAATGAAAAACGCATATGAAGTGATTAAACGCCCTTTGATTACTGAAAAGTCAACAAAGCTCGTTGAACAAAGAAAATATACGTTTGAAGTCATGCAAGGAACCAATAAAATTGAAGTGAAGAATGCCATTGAAGCACTCTATCCCGTCAAAGTTATTGCTGTTAGCATCATCAACGTTCGTAAAAAACCACATAAAGTTGGAAAATATGAAGGCTTACGTCCAGCTGTCCGCAAGGCAATTGTTACCCTTGCTGAAGGACAAAAACTTGACGTCTTCGAAGTATAGGAGGATCATCTATGGCAATTAAAGTATATAAACCGACGACCAATGGTCGCCGTAATATGTCGGTTTTAACTTATAGTGAAATTACAACCGATACTCCTGAAAAAAGTCTAACTGTTACTTTGAAAAAGAATTCAGGTCGTAATAATTCAGGTCGTATTACTGTTCGTCATCAAGGTGGCGGAAGCAAACGGAAATATCGTATCATTGATTTCAAACGAAACAAAGATGGTATTGCTGCAACTGTAAAGACCATTGAATACGATCCAAATCGTAGTGCTAATATTGCTCTTCTTGTTTATGCAGATGGTGAAAAACGCTATATTCTAGCACCTAAAACCTTAACTGTTGGAATGGTTATCTATTCTGGAGCTGATGTTGATATCAAAGTTGGAAATGCTTTACCATTGGAAAAAATTCCTGTTGGTACCATGATTCACAACATTGAACTTGCGCCAGGTGCTGGAGGACAACTCATCCGCAGTGCGGGAGCTAGCGCTCAAATTCTTGGACGTGAAGATAAATACATCATCATTCGTTTAATGAGTGGTGAAGTTCGTAAAATCTTAAGTGTTTGCCGTGCTACTGTTGGTGAAGTTGGAAATGAAGACTTCATGAATGTTACTCTCGGTAAAGCTGGAAGAAGTCGCCATATGGGTATTCGTCCTACTGTTAGAGGTTCTGCCATGAACCCCAACGACCATCCGCATGGTGGTGGTGAAGGAAAAGCTCCTGTTGGACGAAAAGCGCCTCTTACTCCATGGGGTAAGAAAGCCATGGGTGTTAAGACTCGTAATCGCAAATTAAAATCGACCGAACTCATCGTTCGTCGTCGTAACGGATAATAGGAGGTAATTATGGCTCGTTCATTAAAAAAAGGTCCTTTCTGTGATGATCATCTCATGAAGAAAGTTGAAGCCGCAAGTCAAGCTACTAGTAAGAAAGTCATCCAAACATGGTCTAGAAGATCAACTGTATTTCCCGAATTTATCGGTTTAACCATCGCTGTATACAATGGAAAAGAACATATTCCAGTTTATATCACTGAAGATATGGTCGGCCATAAATTAGGCGAATTCGCTCCAACCCGAACTTACCGTGGACACGGAAAAGACAAGGCTGCAGGGAAGTAGGGGGCGCAACATGGAAGTTAGAGCTGTTGCGAAAACCGTTCGGATTACGGCACGGAAAGCCCGTCTCGTAGTTGACCTAATTCGCGGAAAGAAAATTGGAGAAGCTATTGCAATTTTACGTTTGACTCCTAGAGGAGCAAGCGAAATCGTTGAAAAAGTGGTAAATTCCGCAGTAGCCAATGCTGTTAATAACCACAAACTTGATCAAAAGAACCTTTTCATCAAACAAGCATTTGTTGATGAAAGTGTTACAATGAAACGTTATTTACCACGCGCTAAAGGAAGCGCAAATTCACTCCTCAAGAGAACAAGTCACATTACGATTGTTCTTGATGAAGCGAAGTAAGGGGGCTGCACATGGGACAAAAAGTCAATCCAGTCGGATTTAGAATTGGTATCATCCGTGAATGGGAATCTAGATGGTATGCCAACAAATTGGAAGTACCAGCACTTTTACATGAAGACTTGCGTATTCGTAAGACTATTGCAGCATTCTATAAAAAAGCACAAGTATCTCGTATTGATATTGAACGCGTAAAAGCAAAAGTATTGCTAACTGTTCATACAGCAAAACCAGGTGTTGTCATTGGCCGTGAAGGATCAATCAAAACACAACTTGTTGAAAAGCTTCAAAAAGAAACAGGCAAGACTGTCTTCTTAAACGTTGTTGAAATCAAAAATCCCGATTTAGATGCAACCCTCGTTGCTCGTAAAATCGCCGATGATCTTGAAAACCGTGCCTCATTTAGACGGGCACAAAAGAAAGCCATCCAACAAACTATGAAAGCAGGCGCTAAAGGAATCAGAACTCTTATTTCTGGTCGTTTAGGCGGTGCTGAAATGGCTCGTAGCGAAGGCTATTCTGAAGGAACTGTCTCCTTGCATACATTAAGAGCAGACATCGATTATGCAATCGCTGAAGCATCAACTACTTATGGTAAGTTAGGAGTAAAGGTTTGGATTTCACGTGGTGAAGTTCTACCGACAAAAAAGGAGGCTAAATAATTATGTTAATGCCAAAAAGAACAAAATTTCGTAAGCCTCATCGCGTTAGTTATGAAGGAAAAGCCAAAGGTGCAAAGTTTATTGACTTTGGTGAATATGGATTACAAGCAACAGAAGGTGGATGGCTTACAGGCCAACAAATCGAAGCCGCTCGTATTGCGATGACTCGTTATATGAAACGTGAAGGTAAAGTTTGGATTCGTGTATTCCCTCATATCGGACGCACAAAAAAGCCGCTCGAAGTTCGTATGGGTGGTGGAAAAGGTAATCCAGAGTTTTACGTCGCTGTCGTAAAACAAGGAACCGTTATGTTTGAAATTGGTGCTGTATCAGATGCCATTGCTCGTGAGGCTCTCCGCCTTGCTTCAGCAAAGCTCCCTGTTACAAGCAAAATTATTACAAAGGAAGTTAGTGGTGAATAATCATGGCTAGAACAAAAAAAGTTGAAACAAAACCAGTCATTAATAAACAATCCGCTGCTGACAAAGTAAGAGCAATGGACGTCGCTGCCATTGAAAAAGAAATTGCTGAATTAAAGAAAGAATTATTTAATTTACGTTTTCAAGCAGCTGTCGGAAAGCTCGAAAATACTGCTCAAATCAATAAAAATAAGAAGCAAATTGCCCGGATGAAAACCATCCTAACAGAGCGGGCTAACGCACCGAAGTAAGGGGAGGCTATTATGGAAAGAAATAATCGAAAAGTATATGTTGGTAAAGTCACTTCTGATAAAGGAGAGAAAACCATTCAAGTTTCAATTTCAACACATCGCAGTCATCCTTTGTATGGGAAACGCGTTGAATATACCAAAAAGATTACTGTACACGATGAAGAAAACCAAGCAAAAATTGGTGACATTGTAAAGGTCATGGAAACAAGACCCCTCTCACGCACCAAACGTTTCCGTTTAGTTGAAATCATCGAAAAAGCAGTTATCGTATAGGAGGACCACCTTATGATACAACAAGAATCAAGACTCATTGTCGCTGACAATTCAGGCGCAAAAGAAATTTTGTGTTTCAAGATTTTAGGTGGAACGAATCACAAAGTTGCAAACATTGGTGATATCATTGTTGCGACTGTGAAACAAGCTTCTCCAAATGGACAAGTAAAAAAAGGCGAAATCGTTAAAGCGGTTATCGTTCGTACTAAAAGTGGCTTAAGAAGACAAGATGGAAGTTATATTAAATTTGATGACAACGCTGCTGTTATCATCAAAGAAGATAAGACCCCAAAAGGCACTCGTATTTTCGGCCCTGTGGCTCGTGAATTACGAGAAAAAGACTTCATGAAAATTGTTTCTTTAGCTCCTGAAGTTTTATAGAAGGGAGGACACATCATGAAAATTAAAAAAGGTGATACCGTCATCGTTATCAGTGGTAACGATAAAGGGAAAACTGCTCAAGTTCTCAAAGTGCTAGTAAAAGAAAATCGAGTACTTGTTGAAGGCGTGAATGTTGTTTCCCGTCACACAAAACCATCAAATGCAAATCCTGATGGTGGAATTATCAAAAAAGAAGCACCCATCGATGCTTCAAATGTCATGCTTGTAGATCCAAAAACCAATGAAAGAACACGCGTTGGGTATAAAGTTGTTGACGGCAAAAAAGTCCGTTATGCTAAGAAAACCGACAACGTGTTTGCAAAGTAGGAGGCCAATATGAACCGTGTAAAACAAAATTACTTAGAAAATGTTAGACCTTCCCTCATGAAGACTTTTGGATATTCATCTGTGATGCAAACACCAAAATTAGAAAAAATCGTTGTGAATATGGGCGTAGGCGATGCCATTACAAACGCCAAAGCACTTGATGCGGCTGTTGAAGATCTCACTCAAATCGTGGGTCAAAAACCAGTCATCACCAAAGCAAAAAAATCAATCGCAGCGTTCAAATTACGTGAAGGTGTAGCCATCGGTTGTAAAGTAACACTTCGTGGAGAAAGAATGTATCAATTCTTTGATAAATTAGTCTCTATATCACTCCCACGTGTTCGTGATTTTCGTGGTCTTTCAAAAGATTCTTTTGATGGAAGAGGAAGTTATACATTGGGTTTGAAAGAACAATTAATATTCCCTGAAATCAATTACGATAAAATCTTAAAAATTCGTGGAATGGATATTGTCATTGTTACAACTGCTAAGACCGATAAAGAAGGATTTGAGTTACTCAATCTTCTCGGCTTTCCGTTTAAGAAGTAGGGGGCAAATCATGGCAAAAACATCATTAATTATAAAGAATAAACGTAAATCTAAATTCGGAGTCAGAGAATATACCCGCTGCGAACGTTGCGGAAGACCTCACGCCGTATATCGTAAATTTAAACTATGCCGACTTTGCTTTCGTGAGTTAGCGTCCAAGGGTCAAATCCCTGGCGTTACCAAGTCAAGTTGGTAGTGGGAAGGAGGCCATATTATGGTAATGACTGATCCAATTGCTGATATGCTTACCCGCATTCGCAATGCCAACAATATGAAGATGGCAACTGTGGTAATACCAGCATCAAGAATTAAATTAGAAATTTTAAACGTATTGAAAAATGAAGGATACATCGGTGATGTCGAATTCGTTGAAGACGGACTTCAAGGCACCATTCGTGTTGCTTTGAAATATACCGACAAAAAAGAACGCGTGATTAAAGGAATCAAGCGCATTTCAAAACCTGGACTACGTGTTTATGCCACATCTGCTGAAATGCCTAAAGTTTTAAATGGCTTAGGAATCGCAGTGGTATCAACCTCAAATGGAGTAATGACGGATAAAGCTGCTCGGATGCAACGCATCGGTGGCGAAGTTATTGCTTACGTTTGGTAAGGAGGAACAATATGTCACGTATTGGGAAAAAATCCATTCATTTACCAGCAGGCGTTAGCGTCACTCTTGGCGAAAATAATCATGTCGCTGTCAGTGGTCCTAAGGGAAAATGCGAATTCAGTTTTCATAAAGATATGAAAATTGAAGTCATAGAAAATGCGATTCATATCACACGTCCAAGTGACTCTATTGAACACAAAACTGTTCATGGAACCACTCGTGCCCTCTTAAACAACATGGTTCATGGTGTTCATGATGGGTTTACGAAAAGCTTACTAATTGAAGGTGTTGGGTACCGTGCTAGCCTAAAAGGTAATACTTTAGTGGTCGCTGCTGGTTATTCGCATCTTGTAGAAATGCCTATACCTGAAGGATTGAGTGTTAAAGTTCCTCAACCCACTGAAATCAGTATTGAAGGCATTGATAAACAAAAAGTAGGTCAATTTGCTGCGGAAATTCGCGCTGTTAGAAAACCTGAACCTTATAAAGGAAAAGGCATTCGTTACAAAACTGAAGTTATTCGCCGCAAAGAAGGCAAGAAAGCTAAGTAGAAGGGAGACGAGATATTTATGATTAATAAAAAATCAAGAAACGAAACTCGCAAGGTTCGTCATTTACGTATTCGCAAAAATATTATCGGTACATCATCTACTCCTCGCTTGAATGTTTTTCGTTCAAATACTCAAATTTATGCACAAATCATTGATGATGAAAAGCAAACAACACTCGTTAGCGCTTCTAGCAATGATAAAGAATTAAAATTAGAAAACGGATCAAATATTGCCGCTGCCAAACAAGTCGGAGCTCTTGTTGGGAAAAGAGCTGTCGAAAAAGGCATCGTTACTGTTGTCTTTGATCGCGGTGGATATTTATATCATGGACGTGTTAAAGCATTAGCTGAAAGCGCCCGTGAAGCCGGATTGAAATTTTAGGAGGAAAAGTTGATGCGTCAAGATAAAGATAGAAAGCCAAGAAAAGATATGAATCTTGAAGTTGCTCCCAAGCAATTTGAAGAACGTGTCGTCAGCATTAACCACGTCACTAAAGTTGTAAAAGGTGGTAGAAGATACCGTTTTAGCGCTGTTGTTGTCGTTGGAGATAAAAATGGTCGCGTTGGACTTGGAACTGGAAAAGCCATCGAAGTTCCAGATGCGATTAAAAAAGCTGTTGAAGATGCAAAGAAAAATATGATTACAGTTCCCATCGTTGCCACTACCATCCCACATTCTATTACAGGTGTGTATGGTGCCGGAATGGTCTTCTTGAAACCTGCTTCTGAAGGAACAGGCGTTATAGCTGGAGGACCTGTTCGTGCGGTTGTGGAAATGGCTGGAATTAGCAATATTTTATCAAAATCATTAGGATCTTCAACTCCTATTAATATTGTTCGTGCAACCATTGAAGGACTTAAAGGTCTTAGAACTGCAGAACAAGTTGCTGCCATTCGCGGTAAAGAAGTTCAAGAGATTGGTGGATAATGATCATGGAAAAAACAATTACTATTACTTTAGTAAAAAGCCCTTATGGTCGTAAACCTAATCAAGCCAAAACTTTAAAAGCCCTTGGTTTGCAAAAAATCGGAAATGTAACAACTAAGATAGACAATGAAGCTATTCGTGGTATGATTGAAACTATCAAACATTTAGTTGTTGTCACAGAGTAAGGAGGAACCCATGAATTTACAAAATTTAACACCCAACCAGGGAGCAAGACATTATAAGAAAATTGTCGGACGTGGAACTGGATCTGGAATGGGTAAAACCAGTACTCGTGGATCAAAAGGTCAAAATTCTCGTAGTGGAGGAGGCGTACGCCCAGGCTATGAAGGTGGACAAACACCCCTATTCAAGCGGCTTCCAAAACGTGGATTTACCAATGTTAGTCGTAAAGATTACGCCGTTGTAAACGTTGAAGAGTTAAATGTCTTCGCTGTAGGTGAAGAAGTAACATTTGCTTCTCTTCGTGAAAAAGGTCTAGTCAATAAACAATTAGATGGTCTAAAGATTTTGGGAAATGGAAAACTAAACGTTAGTTTAACCGTAAAAGCAAATAAATTCTCTAAGTCAGCCGAAAAAAGTATTGTAGACGCTGGTGGAAAAATCGAGGTGATTTAAGATGGCTATTTCCAAAAGTAGTAAAAAAATCTTAATTATGATTGGATTCACGGCTTTATTTCTCTTGATTTATCGCCTTGGAGCTCAAATCATTATGCCATTCATCAGTCCTGAAGCCCTCGCAACTGAAGGCTTAGGTGACAAGATGTTCGGTTTCCTAGATGTATTTACTGGTGGAGCGCTTTCCAATTTCTCGATTCTTGCCCTTGGCATTAGCCCCTATATCACTGCATCCATCGTCATCCAACTTTTACAAATGGATATTATTCCAATCCTAAAAGAATGGACCGAGGAAGGTGAAACAGGCAAACAAAAACTAAGTCAATTGACCAAATATGTGGCTTTGGGATTGGCATTTGTTCAATCTCTCACATTAACAATTGGTATTGGTACCAACTATAAAGATATTTATTTAGGCGATAGCCCCTTTATCTATGTATATCTTGCAATTGTTGCAACTGCAGGAACAGCATTCTCAATGTGGCTCGCTGAAAAAATCACTGCAAAAGGTATTGGAAACGGATCATCGATGTTAATCGTAACCGGTATCCTTGCTTCCTTCCCTCAAATGTTCATGCAACTTTGGACACAATTCATTACAGATTCAGGATCAGTTGGCGATGTCATTAAATTCTTCGCAATCATTCTTCTCTTGATCTTAATCATTGTGGCGATTGCTTTCATGGAAGCGGCGCAAAGAAAGATTCCCGTTCAATATGCGAATCGTCCTGCAGCAGCAACCTTTAGAGGAAAAAGTGATTCAAATATTCCCATTAAACTTAATTCTGCATCCGTTATTCCTGTCATTTTCGCTTCAACATTAATGAGTTTGCCACAAATGATTATTAGCATGGGTGCATTATCTGTTACTAGTGGACCAGGATATTGGATCAATGCCATCTTCAATACCACGGAAACCATTGGGTTCATTATTTATATTATTCTCATCTTCGTTTTCTCATTCTTCTATGCATTCTTACAAATTAATCCCGAGAAAATGTCAGAGAATTTACAAAAGAATAATGCTTACATTCCAGGGGTTCGTCCTGGTGAAGAAACTGCCTCTTATCTTGCAAGAGTACTCTTCAAGATAACCATGGTAGGAGCGACTTATCTATCGCTCGTTGCCGTCATTCCCATTATCATTTCATCTGCATTCAAATTAGAATCCTCTGCCATTCAAATTGGAGGGACTGGTTTAATCATCGTCGTCGGCGTTGCCATTGAAACTTATAAGCAATTGAAGACTCAAATGCAAGAAAAGCAATACCGAGGATTTATTAACTAGTGGGACCCATATGAGAATGCTCATTATGGGAGCTCCTGGAGCTGGTAAAGGAACGATGGCTTCCATCATCAAGGAATTCTACCATATTCCGCATATATCGACTGGTGATATGTTCCGCGAGGCGATGAAAATTTCATCGCCTGTGGGACTAACTGCCAAGCAATATATTGAAAAAGGTGAACTTGTTCCTGATGAAGTGACGATTCGTCTTGTTGAAGAACGTCTTCGCGAAGAAGACGCACAACACGGATTTTTATTTGATGGATTTCCACGAACACTCAGTCAAGCACAGGCACTAGATACCATTCTTTCTCTACAAAATGTCAAGCTTGATGTTGTGGTTGATATGAGAATTGATCGTGATCTCTTAATTAAACGTTTAAGTGGACGACGTGTTTGCAGCCAATGCAACGCAAATTATCACATTGAAAACTTGAAACCCAAAGTAGAGGGGATATGTGATCGTTGTGGTTCGCCGCTCATTCAACGTAAAGATGACACGGAAGAAACCATCCATCATCGACTCGCAGTTTATGAAGAAAATACACTCCCCCTTATTGCGTACTATGAAGCCAAAGGCTTAGTCGTCGCAGCCAAAGGATATGGGAATACGTATCAATCATTCTGTGAAATTGAACCCATACTTGGAGCTATGCATGATTACAATCAAAAGTAGTCGTGAAATTGAACTCATGAAAGAAGCAGGTCGTATTGTGGCTTATGCACATCGTAAGGTGCGTGAAGCCATTGCACCTGGCGTTTCTACATTCGACTTGGATAAAATTGCTGAAGAAGCCATTCTTTCCCAAGGGGCCACACCTTCCTTTAAAGGATATGGGGGTTTTCCTGGATCAATTTGTGCTTCAATCAATCAAGTCGTCATTCATGGAATTCCAAGTAAAAAAATCAAACTTAAACTAGGTGACATTATTGCCATTGATATTGGTGCTTGTTATAAGGGCTATCATGGCGATAGTGCAATGACTCATCCTGTTGGGCCCATCAGCCAAACAAGAGCACTCCTTCTTGAAGTCACAAAAAATGCGCTTTATGAAGGGCTTAAATTTGCGAAACCGAATCAACGTTTATCGGATATCTCGCATGCGATTGAACAGTATGTTTCTTTATATGGATTCTCAGTTGTGAAAGATTTTACTGGCCACGGTGTCGGTGCTGCTCTCCATGAAGATCCATCTATACCGAATTTTGGTCCTGCTGGACATGGTCCCATTCTTCGTCCGGGAATGACACTTGCGATTGAACCAATGGTCAACATTGGAAAATCAAATGTGAGAATTCTTGCCGATGATTGGACAACAATCACCAGTGATGGATCCGACAGCGCTCATTTTGAGCACAGCATTGTCATAACCGCAGAAGGGTATCTCATATTAACAAAAGAGGAGGAGAATCTCAATGTCCAAAAGTGATGTCATTGAATTAAAAGGAACAGTTACCGATGCCTTACCAAACGCTATTTTTAAAGTAACGCTTGAGAATGGTCATCAAATTACGGCACACGTTTCTGGTAAAATCCGTATGCACTACATAACGATTTTACCGGGTGATAAAGTAACTGTAGAACTCTCACCATATGACTTAACACGTGGCCGCATTACTTATCGTCATAAGTAATTAAAAATTTAGGAGGAACAAAAGAAATGAAGGTTAGACCATCGGTTAAACCAATTTGTGATCAATGTAAAATTATAAGACGTAAAGGCTGTGTCATGGTAATTTGTAAAAATCCTAAGCACAAGCAAAGACAAGGTTAATAGGAGGGTAAAATGGCTCGTATATCTGGAGTAGATATTCCTCGTGATAAACGAGTGGTAATATCATTAACTTATATTTATGGTATTGGAAAACCACTTGCACAAGATATTTTAAAAAAAGCTGGCGTTTCAGAAGAAAAACGCGTTAAAGATTTAACAGAACAAGAATTAATTGATATTCGTCGTGAAGTTACTGCCTACAAAGTAGAAGGCGATTTACGTCGTGAAATTGCTATGAATATTAAACGTTTGATGGAAATCGGTTCATACCGTGGTATCCGTCATCGTCGTGGATTACCTGTAAGAGGTCAGAATACAAGATGTAATGCTCGTACTCGTAAAGGTCCTTCCAAAACCGTAGCAAATAAGAAGAAGACAGTGTAGGAGAGTGAATTATGGCACAAAAAGTTAAAAAACGT
>JAQVOS010000064.1 GCA_028702495.1 Bacilli bacterium | reverse complement strand
GGAAAGTGTGAAGTCACGAATTGATAGTGGCCTTAGCTACCTTGAATTCTCCTATATGATTATGCAATCGATTGACTTTTTGAAAATGTACCAAGATCCAATTCTTCATTGCGAAATGCAAATTGGAGGTCAAGATCAATGGGGTAACATCACAGCCGGAATGGAACTCATTCGTAAAATTGAAGGTCCTGAAGCAACGGTTTTTGGATTAACACTACCCCTCATTACAAAGAGTGATGGAACCAAATTCGGAAAAACAGAGAGTGGAGCCATTTGGTTAGATGAAGAAAAAACATCTCCTTATGAAATGTATCAGTTTTTCATTAATACAGCCGATGCAGATGTCATAAAGTTCTTGAAATACTATACTTTCTTAGATCGAAAAGAAATTCTCCGCTTAGAAGAACAAATGAAAGCTGCCCCTCATTTACGTGAAGCTCAAAAAGTACTTGCAAGCGAAGTTGTTAAAATGGTTCATAAAGAAGAAGGACTTGAAAAAGCACTCACCCTAACAGAAGCCCTTTTTAAGGGGAATATTGGTAACCTTAATGTTGATGATATTCGGGTATGCTTTAAAGATGTTCCATCGATGGAAGTGACCGAAGATCTTACTTTAGTAGATGCCTTGGTTATGGTTAAAGCTGCTTCCTCTAAAAGAGAAGCACGTGAATTTATTCAAAATGGAGCAGTAAGTGTCAATGGAAACATCGAAAAAGATTTAACTTTTATCGTTTCCATCAATCATGCAATTGGTCATGAGTTTACTGTTCTTCGCCGTGGGAAAAAGAATTATTACTTAATAAAGCACCATCAATAGCAAATATCCACCAGACACACTGGTGGATATTTATTATTTAAAAGGATCAAAGTTTTGGTTTGGATCAAGATGAATAAGCACATCACAGATGAGGTGAATGATATCTTCAACATCTTGGTAATGACAAACTTCTACCGAAGAATGCATATAGCGTAAAGGAATGCTAATGAGGATAACAGGAATTCCATTTTGCAAGAAGTGAACTTTATCAGAGTCTGTATAAGTTCTTTCGGTAGAAACTTCATATTGTAATGAGATTCCTAAGCGTTCACTACTCTCCTCTACAAGACGAAGTAATACAGGACTAATAGTAGATCCAACCGTAATAGCAGGGCCTCCCCCCAATCGAATCATCCCTTTTGAAGGGGCTTTTCCATTATGATCTGTGGCATGAGTGACATCGACCACAATTCCGATGTTGGGTTTCACAATATTGGTGGCAAATGTAGCGCCACGTCCTGTTGTTTCTTCTCCGACAGTAGTCGCTGCATAGAGCCCAACCTTACTTTGTTTGGCTTGTTTCACTGCTTCAAGAATGATGAAAGCTCCCAAACGATCATCGAGTGCTCGAGCGGATAACGTATTATTCTGTAGTTCTTGATATGTATATGAATGAACAACATAATCCCCAATCGTAACGAGGGCTTGGGATTCACTTTTAGAATAGGTTCCAATGTCAAGTAAAAGATCAGATATCTTAAAGTTCTCTTTAGAAACATCCGTATTTGCAAACACACCATGAATAATCCCGTTTTTAGTAATGACGTCTACATGTTGGCCTGCATACATGTACCCAACGCTGTTTCCGGTTGCGGTGACATGAATCAAACCATTGTCTTGAATATCTGTAATAACAAGACCAATTTCATCAATATGACCACATAATAAAACTTTAAAAAGAGCTTCAGGATGAACGACAGAAATCAAATTATAACTATGATGGGTGATGAAGGTATCCACATAAGGCTTCATCTCATCCAGGACCACTTTTTGAATGGCGAGTTCAGCTCCAGATGGAGAAGGGGTTTCAAGTAAACGAAATAGAAACTCTTTATTCATCGTTTTAATCCCATTTTCTCATATATTTTTCTCATATTACTTCTAGCAAACATAGAGGCTCGGGCTTTTCCCTCATTAAGGATTTGATCAAGTTCTGAGGAATTAATCCAATAATCATATTCTTTTTGTACTTTATCGATTTCAGTGACGACCAGCTCGGCTAAATCGCTTTTGAAAATGCCATAGCCACATTCGTGATATTTTTCTTCAATTTGTTGGAAAGTCATTTCTGTAATACTAGCATAAATAGACATTAAATTAGAAATCCCTGGTTTATTTTCAACATCATAGCGAACAATACCATCATTATCGGTGACTGCTGCTTTAATTTTCTTACGGATTTGGTCAAGAGGTTCGGTTAAAAATATACATCCTTTAGGATTTTCTGCTGACTTATCCATCTTTCGGGTTGGATTTTGTAAATCCATAATTCTCGAAGCTGTTTTTTGTACAAGAACTTGAGGAACAACGAAGGTTTCACCATACCGACTATTAAAACGGGTTGCTAGATCTCGAGTGAGTTCTAAGTGCTGTACCTGATCATCCCCAACGGGAACATAAGTTGCATTATATAGTAAAATATCAGCGGCCATTAATGCTGGATAAGTAAAGAGAGCGCTCGTCACTCCCTGTACTTGCTTTTGCATTTTATCCTTGTATTGTGTCATTCGTTCAAGTTCACCCATATAAGCGACAGATTGCATGACGTAACCGAGTTCGACATGTTCATGTACTTCTGATTGAATGAATAGCGTTAAATTATCGAGGTCAAGCCCGCAAGCAAGGTAAAGTGCCGCTACTGTTCGAATGTGTTCTTTTAATTCTTCGGGTTTTTGATAAGTGGTGATGGCATGTAAATCAGCAACAAAGATTAAAAATTCATAGTCTTTCATACTGTTTTGCAAACGAACAAAATTCTTAAGTGCCCCCAAGTAATTTCCAAGCGTCGGAATGCCGGTAGGTTTCACTCCCGATAAGACAAATTTCATATTAGTACCCCCTTAGGTTATAAATAACACACTATATATTATAACGAAATGTGGCATATTTGCAAGGGAAAAAATAACTTTTATGAAAAGAGATTGCGTAAATTAAATTAATCAAGTATAATATAGTGCTATAAAAAAATGAAAAAAACTATTTATTTTTTGAATCATATGTGTTAATATAGAGTTAAGAAAGCTATTAATAATGTAAAGGAGGAATAATCATGATTAAAATATACACATCACCTAGTTGCTTATCATGCCGTAAAGTTAAGCGCTATTTCGTAAAGTATAACATTCCCTTTGTTGAAAAAAACATCCTTCATACAAAGCTCACCAAAGAGGATATTTTCAGAATGCTCGTGAATAGTGAAAATGGATTTGAAGATATTATTTCACTTCGCTCAAAAGTTTTCAAAGAACAGAACATTAATCTAGAATCTATGAAGATTAATGAACTTGTTGAGTTTATCATTGTCAATCCAACTATTTTAAAGCGCCCCATTATTGTAACTGATAATGAAATTCAAGTAGGATATAATGATGATGATATTACTCTTTTCTTACCTCCCGAACTTAGGGAGCGAGAATGTCAATTTTGCTTGGGCCAAAATGAAGAATGCGATTACATGAAGGCATTGAAAGTAGAATAAATAGAAAAATGAGTTTCTTGCGAAAGAAACTCATTTTTTGTTACTAGTGAATTCGTTTATAGGTGTTAAAAGCGCGTTTAATCTTCTTATCAGCTTTCTTATAGACGATACTATAGTCTTTGATGAGATTGATGAATTCGTTGATTCCCAACTCATAAGTTTTAGCTTCATATTCAATTTCATGATCGATGACAACAATCATTTTTCCATCTTCAATAATGGTTGGATAGCAATAACGACTCTCATCAATAAAGAGAGCACCACTTCCATAAGAAAGATAGTTTCGAGTGGTTGAAAGTGATAAAAAGTTCAACACTTTTTGATCTTTCACAACGCCTGTAAGTTCTGAAGCAATTTCGGGATAAGGAATGATGCCTGTTGCAACAATACCTTCTAATTCTTCTTTGGACATTGCATGCTTGATTTCAGTCATTTGATATCCTTTTTTCAGTTTGAGAGACATCTCTAGCAATCCTTCTCGTTCTTTAACCTTTAGAGATATATCTTGTGCTTTGAGTGAAAAACGAGGGGTGTCAAAATAGTGATTTGTTTGAATGTCACTTTTACTTTCGGTGAATTTCTTCATTAAATGGCGATATTCTTCATTCGTTAGTAAACTTCTAAACTCTCTACTTTTTTGCATGGGTATGATACTCCTTAAAAACATATATACATTATACATATTTATTTTACTTTTGCAAGATATATATATAAAATTTATATAAAATATATAAATCCGATTATTTTTACAATTTTAACAAAATTAGTTAAATAATAAGACGTTTTATGGTAAAATGGAATAGGGTGATTTGAATGGATCAACAATTTAATTGGAATCTCTTTTTACAACCTTATGAGCTTGCCATCAATGGTTTTATTATTAAATTAGAAGCAATGAAAAAGCAATATGTTCTCAACGGAATAAAGAACCCAATTGAACTCATTACAGGACGTGTTAAAACGCCAACCAGTATTTTGGAAAAAGCAAAACGTATGAACGTTGCTTTTCATGAAATTGAAGAAAAGATTCAAGATATTGGTGGAATTCGTATTACCTGTAAATACGAAAGTGATGTGTATCGTATCTTTGATATGTTGAAAGCACGTCGCGATATCGAAGTCACACTCATTAAAGATTATATCAAAAATCCCAAACCATCAGGATATCGTAGCCTCCATGTCATTGCACGATATGTCGTAGAAACCTTGGAGGGCGCTAAATCCATTTATTTGGAATTTCAAATTCGAACACTTGCAATGCATCTATGGGCGACCGTAGAGCATTCGCTAAAATATAAGTATTATCGAAATATCCCTGACAACGTCAAAGCTCGTCTTCTTGAAACAGCAAAGATTACAAGCCTCTTAGATGAAGAAATGACCAAACTTCAACAAGAAGTTGAAACTCAAGAAAATGATCACGAAGATTATGAATTGGAATGGGATATCAATACAATAAGACGAGGTAATGTATGAAGTATGCCTTTTTTGGTGGACAAGAACATCAAAAATCCTTGATACCACTTCTTAAGAATCATGTACGAGATGAGGAAGATCCTGAGTATGTTTTTTCACTGGGTGGAGATGGAACCATTCTTCGAGCTGTTCAACGATATGCGAAAACAAATGCAACCTTTATTGGCATTAATATGGGAAAACTTGGCTTTTATACAGATTTTGAAATTACGGAGTTTTCAGACATATTAAAATCAATTGAGAATGGGACCCATCAAACCACTGCGTTTAGTTTGCTTGAATATCAACTCATAGGAAAAGACGATAGAATCGTTGGCATCGGCTTAAACGAACTTGCTATTATTAGCCCAGTTCATACTCATATCATTGAAGTGGATATCGACGGGGAACATTTTGAGTCCTTTCGTGGAACGGGTTTTTTAATCAGCACGCCAACAGGCTCAACGGCTTACAATAAATCTTGTGGAGGAAGCATCATTGATCCCAAAATTGAAGCGCTTCAGTTAACCGAAGTCGCTTCAATCAATAATCGCATCTATAAAACTCTTGCATCTCCGATTGTGTTTTCTTCAGATACCACAGTGGTATTGCGCTCGGATTTTGCGAACACCTTTTTATCAATTGATGGAATTGAATTAAAAACATCGACTATCAATCAAATTGATGTGAAACTGGCAACACAAAAAGTCAAGTTTATGACACGCCCTCATTATGATTTTTGGAAGCGTGTCAAAAAAAGTTTTTTAAATTAGGAAGGTATTATAAATATGGCAACTCAACAAAAAATATTTATTGCATTTGATGGACCCAATGACGATGAAGCATATCAAGCCTTAAAGGCCATGCAACAAAGTGATGGGACTGTCTTTAATATCACATCAGCACGCGAATTACATGGCCGTCTCGACAAAGAAAGTGACGAAAGCCTTAAAGAAAAATTATATCGCATCATGGATGAGGCATCTATTTGTATGGTTCTCGTGGGATCGACAACGAAAAGTTATCGCCGTTTCATTAAGTGGCAAATTGAAAGAGCCCTTGCTACCTCAAAACCCATCATTATGGTCAACGAAAACTGCATTCGGACTGTTGACTATGATCGTTGTCCAACCATGATGAAAAAAAATCTCGGACTCCATATTGCATTTCATGCCCCCATCATTGAATATGCTTTAGAACATTATCCAAAGAGTCACCAAGAGCACATAAAAGAAGAAGAACACAATCCTCTTCGATATACACAAGAAATTTACGAAAGTTTAAATTTGTTTACAAGTGATTTATAAAATAGGAAAAACCCCCAAACTTAAAATAGTCCAGTTCGGGGGTTTTATTTTGTGTGAAAAATTAGATATTTTTTGATATGATTCCAAATTCAAATATGGCATAATAAGACTTCAAATTGGAGGCAAACCCATTTTTTGGTTGGTGAAACGACAAATCATCCGTTTGAAAGATGGAATTAACAAATTCAGGATGATCAATAAAAGGATTACGATTATTTTGATATTGGTAAATGATATCATTACGATGCCGTTCAAAGTCATCAACAGGATCATCAAAGTGCCATTGAAGTAAAACACTAAAACGCGACATCTTTGCTCCAGCAAGGGTGTAATTGGTTTCAGGATCATTGGGAAGAATATCATCAACAAGCGTTAAGATATCCCATTTTAAAACCATGTAGAAAAGAATCCGTGCAACATCGCCCCGATCTTCCCCTGGATAATACGTGTTTTCAGTGGTCGTTAGAGCATATACCTTATTGCTCCGAGAGGAGTTGATGGATTGAATGATGGCACGCAGGTTATGAAGATCACTGGCTTGATTGATTTGGGTATTCGTGACACGAGGAACCCCTAATCGCGAGTTAGGCCATACATGTTCCCGCGTCCAAGTTGTTCCATCCCAAGCCCCCTTGACAGACTCCCGCGTATAAATCGTGATTACTTTCGTTGAATCATTGGGATCAACATCAGCAACAGCTAAGGCTTCTCTTGCTTTCCCATAATTAACACCAACATAATTGGTATTAAGAAGGGTGGATAAGTAATTTCTGAGTTCAGTTCCTTCAAGTCCAGCTGCTCCCTCATAATAAACTCCCAACTCAGTAGGTTCATAAGTATTAACGGGACTAAAAGGAGCGATCTCTTCATAAGCAAAGAAACCACTGACGCCAATGACAATCAGTAAGAGAAAAATATACAGGAGTCGGAGTTTTTGAGCTTTTTTCGATCTAGGTTTTTTAAGAAGGGTATCAACTAATCGTTCTTTTGCTTCGCTCTGAATGTTTTTTGCGATTTCTGAACGTTTTTGTTTGGCAGATGTTGAAGAAGATTTTTTGGAGGTACTCTTTTTAGGAGTGCTTTTTTTTGTTAATTCTTTCACAATCATAGATTCGATGGTG
>JAQVOS010000013.1 GCA_028702495.1 Bacilli bacterium | reverse complement strand
CACAGTATGAGTGAGGGTAGCGAGTCCTAGAGTCAGTCCTGTGGCAAAGATCTTTTTTTCGATTTTTTTCACAAACCAATCATAATAAACGACGGTGATAAAACCTAAGAAAATTCTAGGAAACACGGAAAGAATGGGGTTTGTAAAAGGGGCATTTGCACCGAGGAGGATCGAAGCTTGAATCAGTGATCCCAAGCCGAATACAGTTCCTAAAATCATACCGTACTTTTTTCCAAGAAGTATGGCTCCAATTAATACAGGAATATGAATAATGGTCATCACAACCATGGGTGTAATGGGAATATAGCCAAACGGCATTCCCGTAAGCGGATTATAGACGAATGAGAGAAATAAAATGATGGCAATCAATTCTGATGCAAACACCATTTTACGAATGTTTGTTTTTTTCATGTAGGTTCTCCTTTTTAGGCCACGAAGGGTCCCATAAGATTAAAATAAATAATTATTATATTTCATCAATAGCATCCCTAAAGGGTATGCTTTAATCAAAAAATTCAAACTCATAACTCAAGATGCGAACCGTATCGCCATGCTTTACCCCGAGTTCACGTAGGCGAGCATCAACTCCTAAATTACGAATCCGTCTAGCAAATAGTTTTACATTCTCATCTTTTGAAAAATCAGTGAGATCAAAGAATTTTTGAATCATTCTTCCTGTTACATGATAAACTCCATCATCATCTCTCGTAATGATAAAAGGAGGTTCTTCGGGATGATAACGATATTCCACCACTTCTTCTTGAATGGTTTCTTGAAATTCATCTAGACTCACCGTGTCAAGGCAATCCGCGATGGCATATAATAACTCATCGAGATTACTTTTAGTATACGCACTTAAGGGGATGATGTCAACTTTTTCGATTTTTTTCTTTAATAAAGCGAGTCTCTCTTCCGTTCCAGGAAGATCCATTTTATTGGCAACAATGATTTGGGGTCTTAATAAAAGACGGGGGTTGTATGTTTCTAGTTCATGGTTAATCTTGATGAAATCTTCATAAGGATCACGTTCAAGCGCTCCCATATCAAGAACGTGAACGATGACTCTTGTTCGCTCAATATGACGCAAGAATTGAAATCCAAGACCTGCTCCCATTGAAGCTCCTTCAATTAAACCCGGAAGGTCGGCAACAACAAAGCTTCGTCCATCGGGTACTCTTACCATCCCCAGATTAGGAGCAAGAGTTGTGAAAGGATAATCTGCGATTTTAGGTCGAGCGGCAGAGATGACAGAAATTAAGGTTGATTTTCCAACATTGGGAAACCCGACTAGTCCGACATCAGCTAGAACCTTTAGTTCTATTTGAACTTCGCGTTCTTCACCACGTTCCCCTTTCTCACAAATCTCAGGAGCCGTGACGCGTGAGGTTTTGAAGGCATAATTTCCTCGTCCTCCCTTTCCTCCATGGCAAATTACAACTTCTTGACCATGTTTTGTGATATCTGCAATCACCACATGATCTTTTAAATCATGAACGACGGTTCCGACAGGAACACGAATATAAACATCTTTAGCATCACTCCCGAATTGGTTTTTGGCAGCCCCATTTTCTCCATGGGGAGCACTGATGCGTTTTTGGTAACGTAAATCAATGAGCGTGGTAAGTCCATCATCACCCACAAAGATGATACTACCTCCTTTACCACCATTTCCACCCGCAGGGCCACCTAATGGGACATATTTTTCACGACGAAAAGCAACGACTCCATTTCCGCCATTGCCAGCTACGAGGGTTAATCGAACATCATCAATAAACATTTTCTTCACTTCCTTTTAAAAAAATGCACTGGACGTGCATTTTAACTTTACTTTGTTACGTATACGGACGCTTGAGTTTTTTCTTTACCTTTGCGTTCGAACTTTACATATCCATCTATCATCGCAAATAATGTGTCATCAGAACCACGACCAACGTTGTTACCTGGTAAAATATGAGTACCTCTTTGACGATATATAATGGATCCTGCAGTTGCGTATTCTCCGTCGCTTAATTTAGCGCCTAAGCGTCTACCAACGGAATCACGACCGTTCTTTGTAGAACCTGCAGCTTTTTTAGATGCAAAAAATTGAATGCTAATTCTTAACATGAGAACTTACCTCCTCTTTTCAGTTATTTTCAAATACTGTTTGTATTCTTTTGATAAGGCAATGACATGCTCATAAAAATTATCAAGCACTAGGATTGCGATATCATGAGTCGATTGAAGGTCAAATTGAAGGGTGGCAGTTTCTTCTTCCACACGATAATCATACTTCAATCCTAATTTTTCAATCATGCCAACAGTTATATTGACTGCGGTTGAAATGCTACTACAAATAATGTCTTTACCACTTTCTTCGTATCCTGAGTGACCACTGATCCGAAAAGCATCAATATGTCCCTTTTGTGAACGAACAATTTCAATGGTCGTCATACTTATCCTTCAATAGAAACGATTTGTATTTTTGTGAATGGTTGACGATGCCCTTGTTTCTTGTGGTAGTTTTTCTTTGATTTGTACTTGTAAACGATGATTTTTGGAGCTTTTCCTTGTTTTTCAACTTTTGCAGTGACTTTTGCGCCTTCTACAAATGGAGTTCCCACTTTACCATCAACCACTAATACTTGATCAAAAACAACAGTTTCACCTTCAGCTACTTCTAGTTTTTCAATGAATAAACTTTGAGCTTCAGTGACACGGTATTGTTTTCCACCAGTGACAATAATTGCGTACATGTATGCACACCTCCTCTTGATATAATAAGACACGCCATGAAGGTGGATGAAATCGCTTAAACCTTTTTTGTGCGGTTGTGCTCATACACAACATCGTTATTATACACTAAAACGTCATGAAAGTCAATTTTTTTTACAAACGATTTTCATGACGTTTTTATTTATTATTTGGATAAATGATGAATGTAGCAACGACGACGACGATGTTGACGCGCATCAAATGCCTTCCATTGATCTTGAACTTGTTGATTGAGTTCTAGTTCGGGCCCTGTCTCTGCCCATTCAATTTTATTACGAATGCCCGCTTTGACCATTTCAGAAATGATGAGAGCATTGACCCCCATATTTTGATATTCCGGTTTGACTGCGATGAAATACATTTCAAGAATCTTTGAATGTTTTAATGCATGAAGCATTCTTAAGATGCCAAAGGGGAACAAGTGCCCTTTTGATTTCTTTAAAGCCGCAGCAATAGAAGGAAGGCATAAGCCAAAGCCAATGACTTCTTCTTTCTTATTCGCAATCACTATCACATAATCGAGGTTGACGAGAGGCACGTATTCATTCACTGATTTTTCAATAATGGGAGTCGTTAAAAAAACCGTTCCATATAACTTGGCGAAGGCTTCATTGATGACTTTGAAGGCTTCATAAGCGTAAGGGTATAGTTTTTTTCGATTTTTAAAGTTTATACGATGATATCCATAACGACGAGATACAATTTCTGCGAGTTTTTCAACTCGAGGATCGACTTCTTTGGGTAATTTCACTTGGTATTCGACCCAATCCACATCTTTTGCAAATCCCAAAGCTTCTAAATGACGATTGTAATATTCATAATTATAGATGGTGAGTGATAAATTCATTTCATCATATCCACCCACGAGCATCCCTTGTTTATCAATGTCCGTAAATCCAATCGGACCAATGATTTCATCCATATTGCGTTCAATCGCCCAACGTTTCACTTCATCGAGTAAAGCCCTTGAAACTTCTAAATCATCGATGACATCAAACCGGGTAAAGCGCATAATTTGACGACCAACCTTTTTAATGTAGGCATGACTGATGAGTCCTGCAACACGACCAACTATTTTTCCATCACGCTTTGCGATGAATAATCTTGTTTCGCAAAATTCGTAAGCCGGATTTTTTTCTTTTGTAAAGTTATCCATTTCATCCTGCGCAATTGGCGGAACATAATAAGGACAATTTTTATATAAACCAATTGGAAATTCTACAAATTTCTTTAAATCTTTTTTTGTTTTAACTTCTTGTACTTGAATCATTTTTTTCCCTCCTCGTAATATTATAGCACTTTTGTTCTTAAAAGTAAAGGAATACTCAAGAAAAGGAATGTGAAAAGGCTCCCTTAAGGAGAAATTTATTAAAAATACTAAAATCTTGACTGACTCAAAGAAGAAAAGAGTTTGGATTGACTTTAAGAGAATTCACCGAAAGATTTGCTCTTCCTCAGTTTAAGAGGGCTAAAACTAAAATGAAGGTTTTATCTCTTCGTTTAAATAGCATGATTAAAATTTGGGATAGAGATTAATATTTCGGTATGGTATCAAGGATTAATGATGCATTAAAAGAACCCCCTTTTAAGGGGGTTCTTATGATGAGGCCTAATAAGTCTTTTCGTAAACGGCGAAATAGGCTTGAGGATGAGCACACACAGGGCATACTTTTGGAGCATCTTCTCCATAATGGATATGACCACAGTTGATGCATATCCACATTTTGGGTTGTTCCTTCTTGAAGACTTTTCCTTCTTGAACATTTTTTAGTAAATCTAAATAACGTTCTTCATGACGTTTTTCAATGGCTAATACGCCACGGAACTTTTCAGCAATTCTTGTAAAACCTTCAGCTTCAGCTTCTTCAGCGAACACGCGATACATCTCTGTCCATTCATAGTGTTCTCCTAAGGCGGCACTTGTAAGATTTTTATCAGTCGTACTTAATAGTCCAAGTTCTTTAAACCATAATTTGGCATGTTCCTTTTCATTGCCAGCGGTTTCTTCAAAGATGGCAGCGATTTGTTCAAAGCCTTCTTTCTTGGCAACACTTGCAAAGTAAGAATACTTATTACGCGCTTCTGATTCACCGGCAAAGGCTGTCATTAAATTCTTTTCTGTTTTTGATCCTTTTAATTCCATTTTTCATTACCTCCGAGATTCATTATATAATAAATTCAACTTTTATTCAAGCAAAATCATTTTTGATATTACGCGGAAAATTGCGCCATCGCGTAATTGATGAGCATCTTAGCATAGTTATTTTCATAGAGATAGCGGCCAATTCCCATGGTCTCGGTTTCTAACTTAAGGTCGCTGGTCATAAAGTTCGTAATGGTTGTTCCAACAAAAGGTAGGGTCTTCAAGTAGTCCGCCGCTAAGAAGAGAAGGCCAATGATGATAAGGGCTTTCCCAAGTCCCCAAACAATCCCAAAGAGACGATCGACAAAACCCAAAGCTCCTTTTTGGATGGACTTTGATAACGAGTGCGATATAATTTTAATGATGATAAAACTAACTAAGAATAATCCAACAAAAGTGAGGGCATTGGCTGTAAAACCCGCCTCAAGACCAGTCATACTAACAACAATGGGAGCCACGGGATTCGATAAGAAAAAGGCAACACCGATGGAAATAATCCAACCTCCCAATGAAAATAGTTCTTTCACAAACCCTCTAAACATTCCAATAACAGCCAGTAATCCTGCAAGTGCAATAATAACGATATCAATAATTCCCATAGCTATTCCTTCTTTCAATTTTTTGATGACTAATTTTATCACAAATCTACTTATTTTACTAGTGGGTAATTAAGATTATTTTAAGGATTTATGACTATAATACTTTTGTACTTGAGATAAGTACATTTTCCCTCAATCTTTTTGTAAAGAAGGCACCCTTCCATGAAGAGTGCCTTCTTTACTTTTTCTATAGTCACCTTTTTTTACGATAATAAAGTGTTTTTAACCCACAAAAGAAGCTCATCTTTTTCGTTTTTGACTTCTTTCTTCACTACTGCAACCAAACAATCAAGAAGAATTTTCTTCATCGTTTGATTGGGTCTGACCCCTAAGTGTTTTAGATCATGGCCATTCATCGCAAGATTGGATAGTTGGTAGGGTCCGGAAGTGATATCAAGGTAGGCAACACTCGCACCTGGTAGCTCCCCAAGCACCTCTTTTAGGAGGAGAATGATGCGAACATCCTCGCTTTTGAGGATATTGAAAATATTAATTAAATATTCAACATTTAAGCTTGTGATCTCATGATAGTGGGTGATGATGCTCATGAGTTGTTCTGTTAGTTTTTTAGGAGCTTTCATTGATAGAATATCATCCACGTAACGAGGATTATCTAAAAACAAACAAGCAAGATGAACGACGAGTTCCTTTGGAAGATGAGGATAGACTTCACGATATCGCATAATACCCTCCAAAGTCAATCCCGGGAATAAGAAGCGGATCACTTCTTTATAGTCTTCTAAGATCCAAGTGAGGTCACTTGTTACCATTTTAAACCATTCTATTTGAATCCGTTCTTGGGAAATGTTTTTCAAAAGGGGATAATTTTCTAAGATGGCAGCCTTCGTTTGGGGCTCAATTGTATAATGAAGTTGAGAGCTAAATCTTAGCGCCCGCAAAATACGTAAAGCATCTTCTTGAAAGCGTAGATTCGGGTCCCCTACGGCACGAATAATCTTCGCTTTGATGTCTTTTTGCCCCCCATGATCATCGATTAGCTCATGATGATAAGCCATGGCGTTGATGGTAAAATCACGTCGTGATAAATCACTATGAATGTTTCCAATAAACTCCACAGTGATTGGATGACGATAGTCCAAATAGTGACCTTCTTCTCGAAACGTGGTAATCTCATAATTATGATGATTCACGCGAAGGAGGAGCGTGCCATGTTGTAAGCCAATAGGGAAAACTTTATAAATTTTAAAAAGATCCATGACAATAGACGGAATCGCATTGGTGGTAATATCATAATCGCTTGGATGGACGCCTCGTAACAAGTCACGAATGGCACCTCCAACGACATATGCTTGGTAACCAGCTTCAGTTAAAGTATCTAAAATCAGCATTACATCTTTAGGAAATTTCATAATGTACCTCCTAGGAAAAGAAGACTGCACTCAATCTGCAGTCTTCCGAAAATAGTCCGTTAAGAAATAAGCGTGGAATTGTTCAATCGTTTGATAGATGTCATTTTGCATCGATACCATCAAATCCATGGGATTATCGACGGCAGGATCAACATAAACGATTTGTTTATCGTAAACGATGAGGTTCTTTGAAACCCAGCGATTATAACCCAATATAATGGGTTTATCAACATATTGGTCCGTATCATATAGGAATACACTTTGACCATATACATAATCAGCAACGAGGGGAATACCCAAAAGATCGCACAGTGTTGGCATAATGTCATATTGAGAGGTTAAGGATGAAATCCCCCGAGTAGTAATAGTTGGATTATAAATGGCAAAGGGAATGATGTCATATTCATAATTATAAAGTTCATATTCATGTTCAAGTGGAGTATATTCTTTCGTGACTTCGATTGATGAATAGTTTTTATGATCACTAAATAGTACAATCACAGTATCCGCGAGCAAATTCTTTGCTATTAAGTCTTCCACTAGAAGTTCAAGACCTCGATCTAAATCCATTTGTGCCGCGAGAAGATTGATAAATTCCTCATCATGTCCTGTATAGCGACCATCGGCCTCGATGAGGGGATAATAGGGAGCAAATTCACTACGTTGTTCACGAAAAGCCCCATGAGTCGATAGTGTAATCACAAAACTAAAGAATGGGTCTTCTTGAACTGGAGCCATCAAGTCAAGGTTCTGCCCGAAGAACTCAGAGTCCAAAGGCCAAAAATCAACTTCTGAAAATTCCATTTCTTCATAAGCGTAATAATGTTCAAAGCCTAGAGCTTCATACATCTCATCACGATTGAAATAGTGACCATAGAATGAATGGAAGGCATTCACAGTATATCCTTCATTTTTTAAAAGAGAGGGTAGTGAATTCGTAAATTGATTATCGGCATAGGTATGCATGATATTATCATTGTTGTAATACATCATCGAGGTCAATGACTTGAATTCAGCATCATAAGTGTAATTCGTTTTCGCCACCCCATAGGTTTGGGTGAAATAATACCCACTGTGATAGAGATTCCATAATATGGGGGTGAGAATGGGATCCATCGCGTATTGTTCAACTGTTTCAGTCATAATCATAATGACATTTTTATCTTCAAATGATCCAAACAAATGAGAAGGAGTTGTATTTGTCGTATCATCAACATCATCAATCATTTCCGACGCATCAAGTCGAATCTGTCCGTTCATGATAAAGTTTTCCAAGGTTTGTAAGGCATCTTGTTTATTAAAGGATGAAAAACCAAAAGTAAGCAAATAGGTGCGTTTATCTTGTGGTACTTGATATAAATAAAGATCGACCTCTTTTAAATAAAAACCAGATGACAATAAGGTAAGGATGGCAAGAGATAGATAGAGGAGTCGTGACCACTTGAAAGGCGCTTCAACTTTATTGGGTCCAAGCATGATTTTCATAAGGAACCCTATCAAAAGACCACAAACAACTAAAATAATCATCCATTCCCACCAAGGAAAAGCAATAAAAATGTTATATTTGATGCCCATGGTTAAGCCATCGCCAACATCTTTTAACATTGCCCATGAGAAAATATCTTCTTTGTAATGAAATAAACAGGTGTCAGCAACAAAAATAGCAAATCCGAAGAAGATATATAGGGCGTATAACGTAAATCGAAGCTTGTTCTTATGGACTAGAACAAGGAGTCCGGGAACCAAGGCAATACTCGCAAAAGTAATGAAGTAGTAAGGAAGATAAATAGAGATTTCATAACGAATCGACATTAAAATTTCAAAAAAGAGAAAAAGTGTAAAAAGAATGGAAAATTCAAATAATCGACCGTGTTTTTTGATATTTATATTCATAAAAAACTCCATATAAATTTATAACCTATACACATTATATCATATGCAAGAGGGTAAATCAATCAGTTTCAATCATTCCCCTTACTATAAGCGATTAGTTCTTGATAAGAACGAATGATGAAAGTTGAAGGTTGAATTGGGTGTTCCTCTGGTTTTTCCTGAAGCCATGCACAGGGTATCCCTGCTTTTTCAGCCCCTAGTACATCCACATGATAATCGTTTCCAATAAAAAGGATGTCTTTCTTATCACAGTCAAGGGTCTTTACCCCAATATCAAAATAGGAGATTGAGGGTTTTCTAAAAATCCAATCCGCAGAGGATAAGACCTCGGTGAAGTAGGATAGAATCCCAAAACACTCTAATTGTACGCAAAGGGTGGACCGATGAAACGCTGAATTGGAAAGCGCGACAACTTTCATTCCCTTTTCATGACAATCTCTTAAGAACACATCCACCCCTGGAACCAATTCATTTTTCGAAAAAGAAAAGCAATATCCCTGTTCAACATCTTTCAGGGGCAACCTATAGGATATTTTTAAAATTCTTGCTAGATAACGTAGGAAGGACGAGAAAGGAATCTCGATTTCTCGTCTTTCTTCATAACATGTATGGATTAATTGTGAATATTGTTCCATAAAGGTTGCTCGATCTGGCTTGGGATTTTTAATCATGTCATAGAGGAAATATCCCCCTTGAATAAAAGACAAATCGATATTATAAAAGACAGTATCACCAAGATCAATTAAAATGTACTTCATATTATTCCTCGCTTTATTGTTATATTATATCAAAAAAAACCGTTTTCTGCCAATAATTCATTTAGATTATCGAAATAGTAATTGTAATAAAACCTAAATTATGATATAATTACCGATAGTTATTGAATAACTGGAGGAAAAAATGGACTTATTTCAAAAATTATCAAACTTAGAGCAAATTAATGCTGTAAAAGAAAAAGGGATATACCCTTACTTTCACCAGCTACAAACAGGTCAAGATACAGAAATTGTAATGGATCACCATAAAGTTATCATGATTGGTTCGAACAATTATTTAGGATTAACCTCTCACCCTGAAGTGATTGAAGCTGGTGTAAAAGCCATGAAAAAATATGGAAGTGGCTGTAGTGGCTCCCGTTTCTTAAATGGAACCCTTGACATTCATGTGGCATTAGAACAAGAACTCGCTGCATTCTTGCATAAAGAAGCTTGCTTAACCTTCTCTACTGGCTTCCAAAGCAATTTGGGTATTATTAGTGCGATTGCTGGAAGAAATGATGTCATTGTTGGTGATAAAGAAAATCATGCAAGTATCTATGATGCTTGCCGTTTGAGTTATGCAAAATTACTACGTTATGAACACAATGATATGGCTGACCTTGAAGAAATTTTAAAATCAGTTGAGGATACCAAAGGCAAACTCATTGTGACAGATGGAGTCTTCAGTATGAGTGGCGATATTTGTCGTCTACCTGACATCGTTCGCTTGGCTAAAAAGTACAATGCTCGAATCATGATTGACGATGCTCATGGATTGGGTGTTTTAGGGGCTCATGGTCGTGGAACAGCTGAACATTTTGGTTTAGAAGATGATGTTGATATTTATATGGGGACTTTCTCAAAATCTCTTGCTAGTTTAGGCGGCTACATGGCAGCCAAACGTGATGTGGTTGAATATGTAAAGCACTTCTCTCGTCCTTTCATTTTCAGTGCTTCCATCACTCCAGCCAGTGTAGAATGTGCGAGAGCTTCGCTTGCCATTCTTGCTCGTGAACCAGAGCGTGTAAAAGCTCTAAGAGATATTAGTAATTATATGCGCGATGGACTAAAGCGTTTAGGCATTAATATCATCGAAAGTCAAACTCCAATCATTCCGATTTTCACTTATGAAAATGATAAAACATTCATTGCTTGTAAAATGCTCCTTGAACGTGGAGTCTATGTGAACCCGGTTATTTCTCCGGCAACCCCCGTAGGACAAAGTTTACTTAGAACCAGTTACACTGCAACCCATACGAAAACTCAAATGGATTACGCCATGACACAAATCAAAGAGGTTTTGGATATTCTAAATCAACAATAATAGTAATAATAACTGGTTATTATAACTATCAAAAAAGGCACTCATATTGTGATATGAGTGCTTTTTTTCATGGGTTTTCAGTTTTATTGTAATAATCAATCAACAATGACTTTTTCAATTAAAGCGATGAGTTCAGTTCTTCTGGATTGCCTTGTGGACTTCTATTGCAACTGCATGCGGTCAAAACGATTGATAAAAACAATCATAACAGGTTGATCGTCAGTTTAATAAAACGTCTCATAAAATCATCCTTTTTTTTAGTTTATCATAATGATGGAATATTAATATTTATAAAATATCCTATCCATTTTTTTGGTCATTATGTATTAGGGTTGAAAAATAATACCCGTACCATCACTAATGACTTGTGGGAGTTTTCCATCCCAAGTGCTTAAATATTCAATATATTGAATATAGTCAAATATGACTTGGAGTTCTTCGGGAGTACTTCCAGAAGTATCAACAGTATAGGTGGCAATTCCTGTTTCGAGATTGACGTTTTCTGTGACGGGCATTCCAAGAGTTCTTGCAACATCGACAATTTTAGCCGATAGAGCTGAAGCTTCTGCTTGAGCAATGGCGATAATAGCATTTGCTTCTCCTTTTGCTTTTTCTAACGCCGCTTCTGCTTCAAGAACCGTTGTTTCTAATTGTTGCTCGGCTTGAATAATTGCAATTTGCTTTTCGGTTTCAGCTTTCAATTTTTGTTGTTCAGCAATCATTTTTGCTTCAACAGCTTCTTCAAAAGCATCTGAAAAACTAAAATCCGTTAAATAAATCGCAACAATGGTGACTGGTATATCCCGAGCTTCAATTTCACTTATAATCAATGCTTCGATAGAAGCCGATAAAGCTGATCTTTGAGCAATAAGATCTTCAGCTGTATACAACGATAAGGATGATTTCGTTCTTTCCATCACCAATGAGCCAATTCGTGAACGAACATTGGCAATGTCACCGCCGAATTTTTCATAGATGACTCGGGCTTCTTCTTGTTTAATTCGCCATTGGACGGTTAACATGGAGTCAACAGGCTGAGAATCCTTTGAATAGAAAGAAATTCCCGCATCTTCTACATTGTCATATCTAATTTCTTGAATCTTCAAGGAATACTTATGATATTCATCCAGTGGGCTTTTTACTTTAAATCCAGGTTCTGCGACCACATCCACGACTTCTCCGAGGCGTGTCACAACCACCACTTCCGTCGCGTCCACCACGGTAAACATTCCAAATAATAATATCACCATAAAAATAGCAGGGGCAAATAAAACAATTAAGAATGCTCTATTTCCAAGGCCTGACCATTTTTCAACAATTCTAAAATCAGTTCCAGATCCAATTTTTTCTCTTCTCTTTTCTCCTCGTAACTTGATGGCTCCGAGGGCTGTGCCACATAATGTCAATAGCGAAATCACTATTGCTGCAATTAATAATCCCATATTTTTCTCCTTTTAGTGAATTTGTTTAATATTATGTTTAAAAATGCGATGGATTCATCTTGATTATTTACGAGTTCAAGATGAACATAGGGATATAGCGTCGAGAAGACCTTCGTAATCTTTACTTATCATACGCTTTATAAGAACATTTTATTGGTAAAATTTAAATAGTTTAATCTTTTTTTAGTCACCTCTTTCTTTTTTGATATGTTTCTTTCACATGAGCAAGGTATGATTGAGACTCTAGTTGATTTACAAATTCAATGAAGTTTACGAAATCCACCAGTAACGCTTTGATTCGATGCATCTTGTACGATTATATCATTTTTTTTCTAAAAAGGAAACCATTAATTGTATCATTATTAGAAAAAAATGATTTTTTGTTTGATATCGTTGAATACCGGGTATATTCCTTGAATCTTTAAAATCAATAATCACATAAATGCTATCATTGATTAATAAAAAGGTTTGATACAAATTTTGTATCAAACCTATTAACGTCTATTGGAGCAGGTAACGAGAATCGAACTCGCATCTTCGCCATGGCAAGGCGGTATAATAGCCGTTATACTATACCTGCATACGTAAAATATTATACCAAAGTACCCCATGAAAATCAAGGAGAAAATAATCATTTTTATAGAATCTTCTCCATAAATGGGGGGTTCTCGACTCTTTATTGTTCATGGTACATGAAATGAAGAGTATACGAAAAGGAAGCAAAGTTGCGTTGCTTCCTTTTTTGCGAGACAGTCAATGTGCATCATTCGTGAGTTAGGAACATTTCTTCAATCATCATATGGATCGATTATTTCAATTTTAATCATGATTCTCCCATTCCTATGAGGCTAAATTCCACTCTTCTGGTAAAAAATTAGTCATTTTTTGAAAGAAGCCAGTCACTTTCTGGTTTATTGATTAGGCGAGCACAGTTATAAGCCATCCCTTTTGATAAAACAGTGTTTGCCATGTACTTACCATTAATTTTCTCTAAAGCAATGATGATGGTTTGATTACCAAACACACGAACTGGGATTAAAAACATAATTTTAGAATTGTAGAACTGGGGGACTGGAATTCGATGGTTGCGTAAAATCTTTTTCTTTGTAAAATCAAGGAATCCTTCAAAAACATGACGAGCAATTTCTTTATCTAGTATTTGCATTTCATTGGGTAATCTTTCATAGTTGTCATGATAAATATGATCAAAGTTTATTTCTATATCGAGTGTTGGATCAAAATATAATTGGCGAAAATCTTCAAAATAAGTGGCAATTGGTGGTTTTATCTCACATTTACTGATGAACTCTTTATCATTACTTCGTTCAAAGCATTTAAAATACCAGTAATTACTCTCAGGGTTATTGGCATCATAATACATGGACTTCTCAAAATGGCCATATATTTCACACCCTTGGAGCGTCATGAGTCCTGTGTTAAAAAATGCATCCTGCTCTTTTTCATCAATCACAATTTTTCCTTGTTCAAACACACGATCAAAGGTATGAATGATGTAATAAAATAAGGTCGAATTACACTTTTTAGTGTGGTGATCCACTTGACTCCAATCTTCTGGTTCGGCGATTTGGATAAGATATTCGAGTTTTCGATGGAAGGACTCGCCCGACAAAGCGGCAAATCGCTTGAGTTTCGGCAATTCAATTTTATTATTTAAATATCTTTCTAGGTTCATATACACTCCTTCTTCATGAATCGGGTAACACGCCATAAAAGAGCGTGAAATTTGGTCACATTTCAACGCTCTCCTATGAAAATAATGAGAATTGTTTTATCGATGTATAAAGTTTTTAGGGATTATTCAATTTTTAAATGCGCTTCAAAGATGTCAGTGGTGTGGAATGACATCCTATCAATGCGGTTATTCAAGGTTTTCTTCCTCTTTTGTTTCTTTTGGATCATGTTTCAGATTGATAAAGGATACACGTTCCGCTATCACTTCAACTTGATTCATTTTGATTCCATTTGATTCAACTTGTTTCATGGATATACGACCTTTAATACCAATGGTGGATCCTTTTTTGCAGAATTGCATCATGGCATCGGAAAAACCTCTCCATACCGAAACAGGAATGAAATCAACATCATAATTTCCTGTTTCTTGATTTTGAAAAGGTCGCTCCACCGCCATGACAAAATGACATACTTTCACGCCATCATCAAAGACATGTAGCTTTGGATTATCAGCAAGTCGTCCTACTAGAACCAAATTATTGAGCATGTTTACCTCCTTTCTTTCAATTTTTCACCGGTGTTGAGTTATTATAACAAAAGGTAATTTTTTATTCAAATCGAATTTATGAGGTTCTATTTCATTTTTTCAAGTGCTTTTTTCACTGATTAAAAAAAATACCGATTATTTTCGGTATATTTTCATTATTTCTGATGTTTTTTTTCAAGTATTCAAATGATTCATCTTTTTAAATTTTTCTTGGTTATTTTTGATGAATATTTGTGAAAACTAAGATTTGATGGGTTTGATGATGAAGGTACTAATTGCATCTTTTGTAAAACAATGATCAAGACGATGTAAGTCCTCGAGCGTGATTCCTCGAATCGAATCAAATATCGCAAAAAAGTCTTCATTTGCTAATTGATATTCAGCAATGTTATGTGCAATGGCCTCTAAACTATTGAGGGACTTGAGTAAACTCCCATGCGTAGCTTTATAGAGAACCTCAAAGGTGGAAGGAGACATATTAGACTGTGGAATGGATAAGATGATTTCTTCAAGAAAGGATAAAAATTCATGAGGTTTTTTCGTATTCGCACTGAGATATAGATAACCAACGGTTTTATCAAGATAAAAGTTGAACGAAAAACTAGTATTAAAGAGTTCGTTATCAAGCATGTGTTGATAGTTGGCGGAAGATAAACCAAAGTGTTCTTCTAAAATCATTCTTAGAATGACTTCGACTTGAAATCCATTTATCCCCAGGGTTGAAATGAGGGGAAGTTTTACTCCCATCACCGCTTTTGGCATGGCGATGTCCATGGCATCTTCACTTGTTTGACTCACGACGCAAGCATTTTCCTCTGGAAAATACACCTTGATTGCACCACGAGGAGGGAACACTTTCTTTTCTTGATTGGTCACAACGAGATTTCTAATTTCTTCAACAGAGATATCTCCTACAATGACCAAAATCATATTACTTGGATGATAAAACGTATCATAGGCAAACTTTAAATCACGATAGGTGATGGCTTGAATCGATTCTTTTGTTCCAACAATGTCCTCTCGAACGGGGTGTGTGGCATACATGTTTTTCACAACACCCATGAGGGCTCGAACACTCGCCCGATCCATATACATTGAACGTTCTTGTTCAATGATACCTCGTTCTTCTTCAACACTTTGTTCACTAAACTGGGGAGTTTGAACGTAATTGAGGAGGAGTTCTATCACTTCAAGAGGTCGGGATGTTGAAACAGTGATATAAGCCGTTTCTTGATAATCGGTATAGGCGTTGCAATCAGCTCCTAGAAGCGCAAATCGACTGGTAATATCCATTCCATCAGCGGATTCGAACAGTTGGTGTTCTAAGAAATGAGCAACTCCCATCGGAAGTGAGTAAGACTCACCATCGATGCTGAAAGAATTGGTAAAGCTCCCAAAATGGGTTGCAAACGTTGAATAAACTTTGGAGAAACCCGGCTTGGGAATCATCACCAGTCTTAATCCATTGGGAAGAACCTCTGTATAGATGGTTTCACGAAGATGAGAGTAATCAATTTTTTTCATAAGTGGGTCCTACCCCTTTCAAAAAATAAGTCGTGTGAAGGGTGATTTGCCCGCTAAGTCGTTTGATATCTTCGATACGAACCGCTTGAATGCGATCAATAAATTCCATAACCGGGGGTTGATGGAGTAATTCTTGACGTAAAATGATTTGAAATAAATCACCGGGACGATCTTGAGCTTCTTTTAAGCTGTTGGTAAGATTATCTTTAGCCATTTGGAGAAGAACGGGGTCGAGTGACCCTTCTTGGTAGGAAGTCATAATTTTCATGACCATTGAACTGACTGCTTCTTGTTTTGCAGCATCAATCCCGCAACTCACAACGAGCAATCCGAATTCAAAGGACACACTGGAGTCCACTTGATAGGCCAAACTGTTTTGCTCACGAATAATGGTAAAAAGACTCGATGTTGCCATTCCTCCAAGCATTGTATTTAATACAATCATTGTATAAACATCAGGGCTTTGATGAAACACATTCGTATCAAATCCCATTAAAAGGCGACTTTGACTAATCTCTTGTTCTTCAGTGACAAATTGTGCTTCAGGTTTTCGAAACTGAGGTTTCCCATAATAAAGGTGCACTCCTTCTTTTCCTTGAAGATGAAAATCACCAAATGCATCACCAATTGAAGAATCGACATCCCCAACTACATAAATTCGTGCTTCTTCTTGCAAGAGTTGTAAGTAATCTTTATATAATTGTTCTGATGTAATCGCTTTGAGGACTTCAAGATTTCCCGAAGGGGAAATCATCATCACTTCATCTTTAGCGATAAGTTCTAACAAGCGAATGGTGCTGTAAAGGGTCTTATTATTATATAAGTTGATGATTTGATCACGAATCATTCGTTTTTCTTCTTCAAATTCTTTTTTCGGAAAAGCATAATTTTCTAAGTGTGGATGAAAAATAACTTCTTTTAAGAAGGCAATGGCGTCGGCTACTACATTGGACTCGATGAATAGAGGATCCACAACTTCCATTTCAAACACAGTAAAAAGTGTCTCATACATTGAAAAACTGGTAATATTAAAGTAGGCATCATACATTCCAAGCAACATATCATTCACTTGTTTCTTTGTTGCATACTTTTCAGTAGATGATGATAAAAGGCGATTCAATAACAGGCGACTGGTGGCACTTTGACGATTAAAAGATCCAATGAAAACAATATAAATCGAAACTGTTTTGAATTGTTTGGTTGGAAGTAGGGTTGTAGGTGTAGTTTGTATCATTAAATGTTCCATAATACCTCTCATTTTAAAAAGCGAGACTCTCGCAGGCGAGAATCTCGCTATTATTAGATTGCTGCTTCAAGAGCAATTTCCATCATCTTATTGAAGGAAACTTGCCGTTCTTGAGCGCTTGTGGCTTCGTGTGTGACTAAGGAATCGGACACTGTTAGGATACATCCTGCCCGTTTTCCAAGTTTTCTTGCATTTGCAAATAAAGCAAATGATTCCATCTCAACCGCAAGACAATGATGGGGTGCCACGACATCTGTAAAGACATTCCCATGTTGACGATAAAAAACATCGCTTGAATGGATTCGACCCGTTATAGTAGGGTAGCCCAATCGTTTCGCAGCTTCTTGTAAATCTAATAACACTGCAGGGTGAGATGGAATTACAGGCGCAGTTTCTCCAAAAGCAACAGCGGCAAATGAAGATTCACTAAAAGCATCGCTTACGATGATGACATCATAAATGGATGCATCTTTCGAATAGGAGCCACAAGAACCAATGCGAATGATTTCTTCGACCCCATAAAAAGCAAACAATTCATAGGAGTAAATGCCAATACTCGGCATTCCCATACCTGAACCCATAATGGTAACTTTTTTACCTTTGTAGTTTCCCGTAAATCCAAGCATGTTTCGGACTCCATTCACTTGAACAACATCGGATAGATAAGTTTCAGCAATATATTTGGCACGAAGGGGATCTCCGGGCATTAAAACCGTTTTAGCAAATACAGAAGCGTCTTTGGCTTCAATATGAGGGGTTGGTATCATCTAATAGCCCCCCTTAGATTGTTCATGATTCATGAGGGCAACGCCACCAGAAGTTCCAATACGAGTCACTCCATGAGCAATATAGGCCATGGCATCTTCATACGTACGAACACCTCCGCTGGCTTTCACTTGCATATAAGATAGAATGGAAGCCTTCATGAGGTCAACATCATGAAAAGTTGCTCCACCAGAACCAAATCCAGTTGATGTTTTCACAAAAGTTGCACCAGCTTGAGATGCCGCTTGACAAACAGCAACTTTTTCTTCATCGGTTAAGAAACAAGTTTCTAAAATAACCTTGACGGTTCTTCCTTCTGCAACAGCAACGAGTTCAGCGATTTCATAAGCAATGTAGCGATAGTCATGAGCTTTGGCTTTTCCAATGTTAATCACCATATCGAGTTCATCGGCCCCATGATCAATGGCTTCAATCGCTTCTTGAACTTTTGTATCTGTGGTATTGGCTCCTAATGGAAACCCAATCACCGTACAAACGAGTACGGTTGAGCCTTCTAAAGCTTTTTTTGCAAGAGCAACATGACTCGGATTCACACACACACTCATAAAGTCATAAAGTTTCGCTTCTTCACATAAAGCAAGAATATCTGCTTCGGTTGCAGTTGGCTTCAATAAGGTATGATCAATCATTTTATTTAACATAGAATCCTCACTTTTCAATGACATCGCATAAACGCAATGTTCTAAACTCGAGATCACTTAAATGGGATTTTTTGAGTAATTTAAACTCTTTGCGCGCTTTCTTAGCTTGTTTTTCCTTCATGATGTAAAGATCAGGTAATACTGTCTTAATTTCAATGAAATATTTCGCAAGAATGCGATAGAGATCTTCACGTTTTAATAACAAGGTTTCTTCTAGATCCTTCACCATGATATAATCAATGTAAGGAGGGAAAATCGCAGGTTTACCAAAATTCCATGTATAACTAATCCCCGAAATATCTTTTTCATCGTCAACAACAGGAATACAGTAACCTACATCGACGGTATGATTATAGTACTCTTGAAGACTGGCAATAGAGCGTTGATACTTACAAATGATGTTTAACTTTTCACTATCATACAAAATAGTATCATTCACTTCGTGATTTTCTAAGTAATCACGACGATTCTTCTCAAATAGTACGAGGACATCTACTAAATTGAATGGTTCTACGTCTTTATACTCCAGTTGATAAATCTCAAGATCAAATAATTTACAGATCTTTTGAACCAATGCCAACACTTCCTTCGCTAAAAATGAAGGAATGAGAAGGGGGATTTCAACCATGAAGTTGATGTTTGAATACATTGGATTGAGTTCATAAATACGTTGGACTTTTGATTGTTTTGTGATCAAAAAGCGATATTCGAATTCGAATTCGTGATCACCATAGACCATTTCAACATTGTCATCGGTATAAAAAATCTTAAAATTAGGGAGGGTTTCAAAGTATTCAAGTATTTTAGTATAATCAATTTTCCCTAAACTGTTTTTTCGAAAAAAGTGAATACTCAGGTTCATACGATTGTCTCCTTTATTTGTTTAACGATGTCAAAGCATCGAGGACATAATCCATCTTCATCGACGTGATCAACAACTTGCCAGCATCGACTACAAATGGTTCCCAGACGTGCTTCAACTAAAATGGTACCGCTGGAAGTGACTTCACCTTCAATAGGACCCTCACTCACAACAAATTCTGATACAATAAACACTTGCTTAAGATCAACTTTCAATCCTTTTAACATCGCTGATACTTCAGGAGTTGGATAGAAAGTGATTTTGGCTGCCAATGATTTTCCAATGATTTTTTGTTCACGGGCAAGTTCAATGGTTTTTAAGACATCATCACGTAATGAACCAAAAGATTGATAAGCATTCATCAATTCTTTCGCATGTGGATGATGAATCACTTCATCAAAACGTTCCAAAGCAATGCTCTCACATGCCCGATAAGGCATATAGCGATAGACTTCTTCACAAGTGAAGGGGATAATTGGATTAAAGAGACGGACGAGAGCAACCAAATGATCATAGAATACGGTTTGAATGCTCCGTCGTGATGGATGATTGGCTGCTTCAATATATAAGGTGTCTTTGGTAAAGTCAAGATAAAAACTTGATAAATCGTTAGACATATAAGTGAGTAAGATTCTAAAAACTTCATCAAAAGCATATTGATCATACGCAGTATAGACTGATTCGATGATTTCTTGAAGTTTCACTTCCATGTACTGATCAATCTCAGGCATCTCTTGATAAGGGATGCGATCGGTATGAGGATTAAAATCGTTGAGGTTTCCTAATAAGAACCGGAATGTATTTCGGATCTTACGATAGGCTTCAGCATTTTGTTTCATAATGTCAATCGAAATCCGAACATCAGAGGTATATTCAACGCTAGCGACCCAAAGTCTTAGGATGTCCGCTCCAAATTGTTTACACATTTGAAGGGGATCAATGGTGTTACCGAGTGATTTACTCATTTTATTGCCATTGCCATCGAGAACAAATCCATGGGATACAACGGCTTTATAAGGAGCAATACCCTTCATCGCTACTCCGGTTGATAAACTGGAATTAAACCAGCCACGATATTGGTCGGAGCCTTCAATGTATAAATCACAAGGATAATCGAGCCCTCTTTCAACTAAAACAGCATGATGACTAGATCCAGAATCGAACCATACATCCATGATGTCAGTTTCTTTAGTGAAAAGGCCGTTGGGACTATGAGGATTGGTATAACCTACAGGTAAGAGGTCTTTTGCCTCTTTTATAAACCATGCATTGGAGCCTTCGTTTCTAAAAATATCACTGATGTGTAAGATAACATCTTGATCTAGAATTGGCGTTTTATCTTCACAGTAGAAAATAGGAATTGGAACACCCCATACACGTTGCCGTGAAATACACCATTCTTTACGATCTTTGATCATGTTGGCGATTCGAAGTTCACCCCAAACAGGTTTCCATTCTACCTCTTCGATGGTGGCAAGCATCTCAGCTTTAAGACCTTCAATTGAAGCGAACCATTGGGGGGTTGCGCGGAAGATTACTGGTTTTTTAGTTCGCCAATCATGAGGATAACTATGAACAAAGGTCTCATGGTGTAACAAGCTACCTACTTCTTCAAGCTTGGCAACAATTGCTTTGTTCGCTTCTTCATAGAATAAGCCTTCAAATTCACCTGCTTCCCTCATCATGTACCCATGATCATCAACAGGACATAAAATATCTAAATTATATTTCCGACCGACATAGAAGTCATCTTCACCATGTCCAGGAGCGGTATGAACAAGACCTGTACCGGCTTCTAAAGTGACATGATCTCCTAAAATAATTGGACTCATGCGCTCATATAAAGGATGACGATAAGTGATGAATTCTAGGTCAACTCCAGGAACTTCTTTTATAATTGTATAAGCTGGATTTCCTAGTTTTTCAATAAACGCATCTTTTAGTTCTTTTGCAACGACAAAGGTGCGATGATTAACGATGCAAACCACATACTGAAAGAGGGGATTCACACACACGGCGAGATTCGCAGGAATGGTCCATGGAGTGGTGGTCCAGATGACTACTTCTGATCCTTCGGGTAAGATGTTTTTTCCATCAACAACCGGAAAAGCAAGATAAATTGAATCAGACTTTACATCATGATATTCGATTTCCGCTTCAGCTAAAGCGGATTCACTAGAAGGTGACCAGTAAACAGGTTTTAAGCCTTTAAAAATAAAGTTCTTTTCCACCATCTTTGCAAACACTTTAATTTGGGCAGCTTCATATTCTTTGTTATAGGTGATGTAAGGATGATTCCAATCACCTAGGACACCGAGACGTTTAAATTGTTCTTTTTGAGCAGCTACTTGCTTTTGGGCATATTGATAGCAAAGTGCGCGAAAATCAGCAACGCTCATCGCTTTTCGATTGACTTTTGCATCTTTTGTTAGAGCTGTTTCGATGGGAAGACCATGAGTATCCCATCCTGGAATGTAGGGTGTATAAAAGCCTTTCATCGTTTTATAGCGAACAATGAAATCCTTTAAAATCTTATTAAGGGCATGGCCAACATGAATGTTACCGTTGGCATAGGGAGGACCATCATGTAAAACGAAGGGAATGCCCTCCCGATTTTTTAATAATCCTTTTTCATATAAATCTGTTTCTTCCCATTCTTTGACCAAGACAGGTTCTTTTTCTGCCAAGTTCGCACGCATGGAAAAATCTGTTTTCATCATTTGTAAGGTTTCTTTAAAGTCTTTACTCATTATGTAGTACTCCTATCGTGAAAAAAATATGGGTTAAAGGGTTAAACTGATGAGATTTGTGATAAATGAATAGATCCCTAACCCAATCATCGGGGTGAAATCAATCATGCCAAATACAAGAATCCCATGAAAAGGGCGAATGTACCATTGACAGATACGATTAACAAAAGCAAAAAAAGGGATATTTTGAAGGGTGGGAAACCATGATAAGATGATATTCACCAACATCAGGTAAAAATAGCCACTCAAAACATAAGATAAACCGATGAGACAATAAATCATTTAATGTCCTCGATGTATTGGTACAGGGAGCCATCTTCAAACTCTTCTTTACCTGCAAACAAAAATAAGCGCGCCCCAAGTTTGATGGATTGGCCTTGACGAGAATAGACGACCCCTGATATAAATGACAGCATATAGTTGCAATCAGCAGGGTTTAGCTTATCAAAATTCGCTAATACGGCTTTTTGATGGAGGAGAGCATCACACAAACGAAACATTTCTTCATCATTCCGTTCTTGAAATACGAAATACTCCATTTGATCAAAGGATGTTAAAAGACCACGATGACGTCCACGTTCGCTTTTACCATATTCATTGATGGGGAGTTTATTATCTTTTTTCTTGAATAATCCCATAATTAACCTCCTTATTGAATAAATATCCGTCCAAGACGTAGGACAGTCGCTCCATATTCAAGAGCGAGTTTATAATCATTGCTCATACCCATGGATAGATCATGACAAGGAGCATAATCGAGATTCATTGCTTCAATTTCTCGTTTCATTTCTTGCATTTTTTGAAATTCTTGACGTAAGACGTCCGTATCTGCTGTCAACTTTGCAATGCACATGAGTCCAATAATGCGGATTTTAGTACATTTTGCTAAACTTTTAATAAAAGATTTTGTTTTATTATAAGGAATTCCTTGTTTGTTGGGTTCTTCCGAGATGTTTATTTGAACAAAACAATCGAGGGGTTTTGTTAATCGTTTATCAAGTTCCATTGCGGTTGATAGTTTTTCAAGAGAATGCAAACAATCAATGCGGTTGGCAATATCACGGATTTTACGTGACTGTACAACTCCAAAAAAATGCCATTTGATTGGATATTCTTTTAAAGCTTCGTACTTTTCTAAAAAGAGATCCGTACGATTTTCTCCAAAATCCGTTAAACCAGCTTTAATCAAGGTTTTTGTTTCCTCAATATTCATGTATTTGGTTGCTGCAACTATTTTCACATTCGGATATACTTCTAAATCGGCATGAATTTTCTTCACTTGTTCTTCGATAGACATGATAATCCACTTCCCTTTATTAAAAACTAGTTCTTTTATTCATTATACTATTTTTTAATAAATTTTGCAATGATAATCCATCATTTGAAAAAAGAACTACCAAGAAGGTAGTTCAGAGGATTACGAAAAATAGGTAATTGTCTTCACTCGTTCCTCATCCAGCTCTTGGAGGACGTTAACGAGTAAGTCAACACAATGTTTAAAATCTTGATATGAAATCACCGATGTATGGGAATGAATGTAACGGCTTGGAATGCATAAGGATATTGCAGGAGATCCAGCACTTGCAAGGTGCATCGCTCCGGCATCGGTTGCTCCTCCTGTTAAATAATCGAGTTGAATGGGAATATCATGTTTCTTCGCCACTTCTAAAAAGAACGAACGAAGACCGACATGACCAACAAGACCTCCATCCACAAGCATGATTTGGGGACCTTTTCCCATTTTAACAGATCCATCTGTCCCTGGAGTGTCTTTGGCAATGCCGACATCAAGGGCAATCGAGATATCAGGTTCAATGATGTTGGCTGCCGTTTTTGCACCACGTAAGCCCACTTCTTCTTGAACGGTTCCAATACCATAAATTACATTTGGATGAGGAACAATTTGAAGGCGACGAAGCGTCTCTAAGATGATGGCACAACCAATCCGATTATCCCAGGCTTTTCCAAGTAAAAAATCACCATTAGCCATCACTTGGAATGGAATCGCGGGGGTCACCATATCACCAATGCGAATGCCTAAAGCTTCAGCTTCATCTTTCGTGGTCACACCAATATCTAAATACATATCTTCGATTTTAACAGGGTTTTTCCGTTCTTCAGCACTGAGTATGTGCGGGGGTTTTGATCCCATGATTGCTCGAATAGTTTTTCCTTCTTGGGTGGTAATGGTCATTTGTTGAGCAAGCATCACTTGTCCCCACCAACCCCCAACGGTTTGAAATCGCATATAGCCATCGTCGGTGATGCGAGTGATAATCATCCCTATCTCATCCATATGACCAGCCAAAGCGATTTTTGGGCCTTTGTTACCCTTTTTAACAATCACTGATCCAAGATTGTCGTAGGAAACAGAATCTAGACTCACGATTTGTGAGAATTGTTCGGTTAAGTATTCACGTACGGCTTTTTCATGTCCAGAAATGCCATTGAGTTCACTGAGTATTTTTAATTCGTTCATGATTTCTCCTAGTATCTTTTTTTTAATGTAAAATGAAGAATCGCTTCTTCTTATGCGTTTAATTCGTCGTTTTTTTGTTTGGGATCTTCTACGGGCACTTCGTTTGCAATTTCATCAGAAGTGGGAGCTTCCAACACAGTTTCCTTTTTCACATTTTTTGTGATTTCGGAAGCAGCATATTCATTGCGATAGTTTTGATAATTCTTGATGCCTCCATAGGCAACAAAGATGGCAGCTAAGATGGCGATGACAAGAATGACAATCGCTAATTGTTGAAGAGAAAAACCACCACGGCCAATGATGAGTGCTCCTACGGTCAAAAAGATGAGATTGGAATAAAACTTAACTCGATCGGTTGATTCTTTGCGTAAAACCGTCGAAATAAAGTAAACAACACCTCGAAAATAAAGGATACCACCGATGATATACCCAAATAGAGTTTTTAAATCAACGGCATTTTGAGGATTGAGTCCTAAAACAATGAGGGCTGTTCCAGCACCAATATTTACAATGATTTCAATGGTATAGAGCCATCTTAAAAGTTTATCATGAGTTGTTTTGATGAGAGGAAACAAGCGTAATAATCCCATGATTGCAAAAATCAAACCTACAATGACAAATAGAATGTCACTTTTAAAATAAACCAATAAGCCAATACCCAAAATCAAGGCGACTCCAATAAATTCAAATAACCACAAATACTTTTTAAATACTTTTTTCATTGTTACATCTTCTCCTTTACTCCGACTCCAATGAGATTCAAACTATCCTTTAACACAATCTGAACAGCCATCATCACAGATAACTTTTCGTTGGTTTCTTCGAGGTCATCCGTAATGATTTTTTCGTCATTATAAAAACTATGAAGGACGGTTGCAAGTTGAAGCGCATAGGAAGCAACGCGATGAGGAATTCTCTTGGTTGCAGCTTCTTTAATCACTTCAGGATATTGCAACAACTGACGAATAATAGGACTTACTTTTTGCAAGTCTAGGGCATTGAATTCTGTTTTTGGAGTAAAGATGCGATTTTGTTCTTGAATCATGCGGAAAAGACTAGCAATCCGAGCATAAGCATATTGAACATAATAAACGGGATTATCATTGGACTGTTTAATGGCCAAATCCAAATCAAGGTCCATATGTGAAGAAAGAGCTTTTGAAACGTAGAAGAAACGCAGGGCATCTACACCGACTTCATCGATAAGATCACGCAAGGTAATGGCTTTCCCACTACGCTTACTCATCTTGAGTTCTTCACCATTCTGAATGATGCGAACCATTTGCAGGATTTCAATGTCAATTTTGTCAGGATTTTTCCCCATCATGGCTAGAGCCGCCCGGAGACGTCCAATATAGCCATGATGATCTGCTCCTAATACATCGATTAGATGATCAAAGCCACGATTGAATTTATTAACATGATATGCAATATCAGGGGTGATATAGGTTAAAGTGCCATCACTTTTGACCAAAACACGGTCTTTTTCATCTCCAAATTGTGAAGATTTTAGCCAAACGGCCCCTTCACTTTCATAAGTGTGACCGTTTTTGATTAAACTGTCAAGGGTACTCTTCACTAAGTTTTGGTCATATAACGATTGTTCACTAAACCAAGTATCAAAATGAACATTGAAAGTTGCTAAATCGGTTTTAAGTCCGTTTAAGAGAACTTCGACTCCTTTGTAGCGGAATGCTTGATACCACTCTTTATGAAGCCATGCATCGTGATCGCTGGCATAGATGTTTTTCGCAATCGTGATAATTTCTTTACCGAAGTAATAGCCTTCTTTCATCTCACTTGGAAGACCGCAGCACTCTTTATATCGTTCGTAAATACTATAAGCTAAATTATTGATTTGATTTCCTGCATCATTGACATAATGTTCACAGGATACATTAAATCCTGCCTTTCTCATAATGCGAGCAAGGGAATCCCCATAAGCAGCACCACGGCCATGACCGATGTGTAAATATCCTGTAGGATTCGCACTGACGAATTCGAGGTTAATCGCCTCATCGCCAATATCAAGTTTCCCATAATCGCTTCCCTTTTCGTTAATCAAGGGAATGATTTGAGCTAAGTAGACTTCATCTAAGTAAAAATTGATGAACCCTGGACCAGCCACTTCAACCTTTTCAAGGTGATGATGCTTTAAATCAAGGCGTTTTTTAATATCTTGAGCGACAGCAACAGGACTTTTACGGAGTGGTTTTGCAAGTCTCATGGCTAAATTCGTTGCATAGTCACCATGCCCTGCATCCTTGGGAACGTCGAAAATCACCTCAACGGCTTCTTCGACCCCCATCTCTTTCACAATCTTCAGTAAATCTATTTTTAAGTTGTTTATAATTGCAGCAATCATCTTTATTTTCCTCATTTATTCGTATTTTTGTCTATTTATATTATAGCACGTTTTTCATGAAATGTTAAGAGAAAAGGATATTAAAAAAAGCGAATGTTGTTCGCTTTTTTTATAGAAACCCAGAAAGGCGTTAATACTATGTGAAACCAATCATTTCACAAAGGGGGAAATCTCTCATTGCTTCAACATAGGATACTTATTGCTAAGTTTTCAACATCGCCAAAGCCTCAATCTCCTATTTAATACCGTTCGGTTCGCATATTGTAAAATCGCGCACTTTCCAGGCACACCTATAGTATACTTGAAAAATGAATATCTGTCAATTATTATTCTTTTTGGAATGGGGTCAAGTTACTCAACACACCAAGAAATACCGAAGCCACCATACCCTAAATTGACCGCAATCACCGGAGTAATACCATCACGAAGTTCCACGATTTGATTGGGAAACATCATTTTAATTTTATTGTGAATACGTTGTAAAAGAGCAGGATCCGCAACATGGGCAACAAAAATATGTACCTTTCCTTTCACAAAACTCAGTGCTTCTTTCATCTTTTCTAAAATCATATCAATGACATGATTTTCAGTTCGAGCTTTTGTGTTAATAAGAACTTTTCCCTTCACATATTCGATGATTGCCTTAACACCTAGTAAGTTTCCAATCGTTGCTTTAATCCGACTGATTCTTCCTGAACGCTTTAAAGCGCTGAGGTTTCTCATACTCATCATAATGGTGGTTTGTTCACGAAGAGCATTCGCTTTTACGAGGAGTTCCTCAAGGGTGGCTCCTTCAAGATAAGAGCGATGGAGGATGCGAAAGATCATTTCAGCACCAATAGCTGTCGATAAGGTGTCAATAACATGAATGTGAATGTCCTCACACTCATCCCTTGCAAGACATGCCGATTGATAGGTTCCTGATAAGGTGGATGACATGGTTAAACATAAAATATCTGTGACGCCTTCTTCTTTTAAAGCCTCAAACGCTTGTAAGAAAATCCCAGGAGCAGGTTGGCTGGTGGTCACACGATGACCCGCTTCGCTCGCTGTCATCACTTCTTCAAAAGTAACATCAATGCCATCACGATAACTCACCCCATCAATGATGACATTGAGGGGAATGACGCTGATATTGTGTTTTTGAACGGTTTCAACATCTAATCGAAAAGTACTATCGACCATAAATCTTAAGTTCATAAGACTCCTTTCTTCCGACCATAGAACTCATTTTTAAGAGGGTCTTGTCGAAATAATATTAATTTGCTATACTATGAATGGAAGTGATACCATGAATCCATATCATACTAGCCAGCACCTTTATTATACTTTAGATTCTTACCTAAAGCAACAATATCACTCTAAGGTATTTAAGGTATCTTTAAGCGGGCCTTTTTCCTGTCCCAATCGTGATGGATCCATTGGAACAGGTGGATGTCTCTTTTGTAGCGAAAAAGCCAGTGGTGAATTTGCCGGAGATCGACAAGATTCTCTAAAGACCCAATTTGAACAAGGAAAAGCCCTGCTTCATCAAAAATGGAAAGATGCGAAATACATCGTCTACTTTCAGGCCAATACCAATACTTATGCGCCTTTACCCATCCTACAAGCCCTTTTTGAAGAAGCTATCCTTTTAGATCCGAACATTGTAGCGATTAGCATCGCCACACGCCCCGATTGTTTACCTCTAGAGGTCCTCGAGTATCTTGCCCTCCTTAATCAAAAAATAC
>JAQVOS010000063.1 GCA_028702495.1 Bacilli bacterium | reverse complement strand
GTCCAAATAAATAACTCACGAACGTTGATAATCCCACCATATAGAGAGTTTCCTCTAATCCTTTCATCATATGAACTTCTTTAAAGATCTCAGTAATTCCTTGCATTACAGTTTCTCCTTTCCAAGGAGTAAACGTGTCCAGAGACTTGTGGGATGATTCATCACTTCATCGGTGATGCCGATTTCTTCAATCTTTCCGTGATTGATGACAGCCACGCGCTTGCATATGGAGGAGATTATCCCCATCTCATGGGTAATAAGAATAATGGTAATGCCGTATTGATCATGTATTTCTTTTAGTAACGATAGAATTTGCTTCGTTGTGACGGGGTCAAGAGCTGATGTTACTTCATCGAGTAATAAGTATTTGGGATTCGTTGCAAGTGCCCGAGCAATCGCAACCCTTTGTTTTTGTCCTCCTGATAAGGTTTTGGGATATGCGTGAATTTTATCACTCAACCCGACCATTTGTAATAGTTCCTCAACACGTCGTATAATATCTTCTTTTTTCCAGTGATTGATGACCATTGGAAAAGCAATATTATCATAAACGCTGCGTTGCATTAATAAATGATATCCTTGAAAAACCACACCTATCTTTTTATAGATTTGTTTTCGATTTTTCTCTTGACTGATGTCAAGTCCATCGAGTAATATTTGTCCCTCATCAATGGTTTCTAGTCCAGCAATCGAACGGAGCAAAGTTGACTTTCCTGCCCCAGATAATCCGATGACTCCGAAAATATCGGCATCTTCAATCTCGAGTGTAATGTTTCGCAATGCATGAAGAGTATCTTCTGATGATCGAAACGTTTTACTAACATTTATTATTTGTAACATACCATCACTTCCTTAAATAAAAAACTCTCGTCCTATATAATATAGGACGAGAGTGCATTCCCGTGTTACCACCTAAGTTCACTTTTATCTCACGATAAAAGTCTTGACAAGTACGCATGAATTGAATCAATTAATACTTCGTTGCGATAACGGGCACCTCCGATGCAATCTAAACCATTCAATTGCATAACTCCAAGACCATGTTCAACATCTTCATCTATGCCTAATTTCACCATCATAGGCTCTCTAAAATAGAATCACTCGTTTACTCTTCTTTTCATCGTTTATAATTAATAATTAGTAATAATTATTGTTATTAATGAAATTATACACTCGATTAATCGCTTTTACAAGATGATAACGTTATCATCAAAAACCTTTTATCGTCTTCGCCTAAAGAACCCAGCACCAAATGAGATACCACCACCGCCACGATTTATGACGAGTCCACCTGAGAATAAAAGCACTAAAGCCACCGGGATTAATCCCAATATCTTTTCTTCTATGGATGAATAACTCGAAAATAGATAATAAAGAATCGTCATTTCAATGGTATTACCATAGGGATCACCTGTATAATTAAAATAGACATCTTCTAAGTCTTCCACAGTGTAATCTTCAAGTCCATTTGGGTAGTCGTATAAATCACGATAAATGATATCTAAAAACTCACATAACATATGCATAATGCCAACTTCATAAATCGTATCAACTTCTAATGTGTTGGCAATTATTTGAGAAATTGCAGAGGGGGTTATGTAAGCTTCGAGTTGACCTCCCGTTGTCACAGTGGGCAATCCCGTTAATTCCTTATAGGTAACACCTTCTTGTTCCACTTCTTGATAGATAAAGAGGACAAGCATTCCCAAGTCATTCTTACCAATTCGCCATTGATTGAACAAGATAGTTCGGCCTATGTTGCGTAAATGCGCATCCTCAGCTTCATCCTTCACGACAAGAGTTGCAAAGACAATTTGACAGCCAACCTCTTCACCTTCATCGTTGGTGTCTGAATAAAGGATTTCATTTTGGGTGATGATAAAATCCTTTAAGGAATCACTGAACATATTGGCATAATCATTGACATAATACTCTTTGGTAGGTCTTGGATACTCACTTTTACTACAACCAACAAGTAGGACTAGAAGTCCTATTACCAGTAGAATCGTAAAAAAGCGATACTTGCGAATCATGAGAAATCAACTTCTGGTAATTCGCCTTGGCCTTCGGGAAGTGCCCAGTATGAGCGGGTTAGTGAATAACCAAATATTTTTGCGATAATATTTTGAGGGAACTTCCGTACTTGTAAACTATATGCTTGTACTGATAAATTGTATTGATAACGAGCATATTGAAGAGAACTTTCAATACTGGATACTTCATCGATATATTGTGAATAAATAGCATCGACACTAATATTGGGATTATCCTCTGCTTGTACCATTGCCATCAGCTCAGTTAAAGCAAGGGACTGAAGATTATCTGCTTCCGCATAATCAGCAGGATCTCCTGATGCAGCCGCGGCGGCATAGGCTTCCCGGGCAGCAGTGATCATATCATAAATATCTATTGCATAATTTTGTAAGCCATTGACCGCTTCAGCAATCAATATAATCTTATTATGACGTGTTTCCAAAACATTAGAGACTTGAGAATATTTGAGATTGACATTTTCATCGGTTTCAACAAGCTTGTTATAGCCACTGATGAGGGTAATCCCCAAAATTAAAACCAATAATACAACAACAAAAATGGTTGAATAGAAAACAATTTTACCTTTATTCATTTATTTTTCCCTCTCTTATTTCTTTTATAAAGAATATAATCATTTCAATCATAATCATGATAGTAGCAAATGCCACGAGTATAAATGAGACAACGCTACTGACAAATTGAAGGTCACCGTTTTGAGAAACAAGTCCCACCCCAAAAATGATGGAAGATATTCCCATTAGTCCATAGGCCAGCACAGTTAAAGCAATACCAATTCTTAAGAATTCATTGCGAGCTCTTTTATTATAAAAGAAAAAAACAACTTTGTACTTTTCTTTTAAACCACCCGTTTTAAATAAGGAAGATGAAACGAAATATCGATCCAAACGATAGGCGGATGAAATGACCAAAAATTGACTTAGTAGCCCAACAATATAAGCAATAATGAGTTCAACGATTAAAAATCCCCCCTTTTAATTATTATACTATAATGCAATATTCCTTTCAATATGTTTTATAAAAATATTTGATATTCTTTTATACAATCGCTTTTTTTACCCCTTCTTGGTAACTAATCAAGGAAATGATTGCGATTTCTGTCAAATTGTGCTACAATAAAACAAGTGGAAAAAGGAAGGTGTCTATGGAACAAGAAATTATTGTACATGTTGAAAACCTGACCAAACGATATGGAGATACAATTGCTCTCAATCAAATCAATCTTGATCTTTATAAAGGGAAAATTGTTGGCCTTCTTGGTCCAAATGGTTGTGGAAAAACGACATTTATCAAAATACTTGCCAATCTATTAAACGAGTATGAAGGAAAAATTACCGTAAATGGTTGTATGCCTGGTGCGCAAACCAAAGCGATGATTTCATATTTACCAGATCGCAATTTCATTCCTGAAACTTGGACAGCAAAAATGGCAATCGATTTTTTTAAAGATTTTTATTCTGATTTTAATGAGACCAAAGCAATAAAACTCATTACCAAACTTCAAATCAATCCGCTCATGAAGTTTCGAGCCATGTCAAAAGGAACCAAAGAAAAACTTCAATTGATTCTCGTTCTCTCACGAAATGCTCATTTATATTTATTTGATGAACCGATCGCAGGAGTTGACCCGGCCGCTCGTGATTTGATTTTTGAACTCATTCTCGAAAATTATAATAAAGAAGCAACCGTCATCATTTCAACACACCTGATTTATGATGTTGAAAAGATTTTAGATTATGTTGTCTTTCTAAAAAACGGTATTGTTACGCGTTATGGAGATGTTGACACCATTCGTGAAAAGACACAAAAATCCATCGAATTGTTATTCAAGGAGGATTTTAAATGTTAAAGAAACTCATCAAAAATGAATTTAAAAATTCCTTGCTCGAATTGGGTATTGTCAATGGAGCAGTTCTCGTCATTACTGTGTTAGTTGCACTTCTCATTAATATTGGTACATCGATGATTTATAAATCCATGGGACTTGCTTCGCTCTTCTTACTCTATGCAGGTCAAATCATCATCGTTTTTATTACCATCATTAAATCTCTTAACAACAAATTATTTACGAATGAAGGCTATTTATCGTTTACACTTCCAGTAACAACCCATGAACTTCTCTTGTCAAAAATTATTGTCAATGTCATATGGATTATCATCACTGCAATAACCCTTATCATGAGTTTCTTCATCATGGGAGTCATTGTTGTTAGTGATTTAGGAATTGAAATTGGACTTTACTTTGAAATGACTGAATTTGTGGCTGCAAACCTCCCTTCAGCTTTAATATTGTTGCTTGGTCTCATTGTTAGTGCAACTTTGTTTGTATGTACGATTATTGGGGTTCTTGTCATTCTTAACACGGGGAAAATGAAAAAGAAAAAGCTTCTAATTGGTATTATCCTCTATTATGTAGTGACGAATGCTATTGCTTGGATTGAACAATTCATCATAATCATTCCCTATAGCTTATATTATACAGGCGAATCTTTGACTTTTGGTCCATCTGTCACGTTCTACTCCCTATTTATGGAGACGCCTAGTATTCTAGGATATCCTCTCTTAAGTTTCAATACCTTACTGATAGAACTTTTAATTATTGGTGGGATATACTTTTTTAGTGTCAAAATGCTTCAAAAACATTTAGAATTAGAATAAAAGATTTGTTTTAAAAAGGATTATTATGAAAAGATTATTTATGATACTGACATTGGTGCTACTATTGCTATTAGTTGGTTGCACCAAACCCTCCAAGTTTTTATTATCAACAAATCAAGTAACCATTGAAGTGGGTGAGACGACTTTTCTCCCGATTACATTTCAAAATCTTACCATTGAAGACGTCACAATTACTGCTTCTGTTATTGGCGTGGTCGAGTGGGATGGGTTGGTTCTTGATGCCAAGCGTATTGGCTCTACCACTTTAACAGTCACCTATCAAAAACAAATCGAGACCATCGAAGTGAATGTTATTCAAGTCCAAGCGCATTTATCCATGATCACTACGATATTAGAAGTTGGAAAATCTGCCAAAATTACGCTTCTAAATTTTACTGATTATGAGGCCTTTACTTGGACAATCAGTGATCCTGGAATCGCAACCCTCAATGAGTTTTATGTATTAAGTGCTCTTTCCGAGGGGACTGTCACCATTTCCTTAGTTCTAAACAGTGATCCCAGTATTTTTGGGGCAATCACAGTCAATGTGATTCCTGTTCTACCCATTTTATATACCTCGCAAACCATCCTTGAAGTGAGTGATACAGTACCAATGCTGATTAGTAAAGTTGCGAAGACATCCTATGATGACTATGATTGGGAAGTCTCTGATCCCACCGTCATCCAGCTTAATCACCTATATGAAGTGACTGCCCTTAAAGAAGGCTCAAGCTCAATCACGATTACTCATAAAACGAACAATTTAGTAACTACGAGCATGGTGCTTTTGGTGAGGAATTCAAATATCTCTAATCCCACTGCTGAACCATCAGAAGGTCCACTTTATGTAAAAGCCACAAATGGAACTGGCATTGTACAAGCAGGTGAAATCCTCGATATTGAAGTATTGGGGCAACTTGATCCTTATAAATACCGCTATCAATCTTCTGATTCAACAATTGTTGGAATCACTGATACCGGAAAAGTGTTTGGAATTAAAGAAGGCATTGCGAAAATTCATGTCATTTCAAAAAAAGATTCATCCATTCGTGGGTCTCTCACCGTAACCGTTGAAGGAATTCCAAATGTCGACTACATCTCCCGAATTATTGCTGCGGGATTAGGTGAAGAAGGGTATGTGGAAGGACTCAATGATAAAAACAAATATGGGGAATGGTTTGAATACCCCAATGTTGCTTGGTGTGCCATTTTTGTTTCATGGTGCAGCAATCAGGCTGGAATTGGCATCGATGTCATTCCAAAGTATTCAAGTGTTTCTTATGGGATGATTTGGTTCCAAGAACATGGATTATTCGGTTATCAGGAAAATTATACTCCTAAAGCAGGAGATATCATCTTCTTTAGTGATAATGATGCTTCCCACACAGGAATCGTTGTCTCTTGTGATGGAACTCGCGTTTATACCATCGAAGGAAATACGAGTGGGGGCGTACACCAACGCAGCTACAATCTTACTTATTCGGATATTACTGGCTATGGAACTCCCAATTATCCACTTTATCAGCCATAATTAAAAACCTCTATGTATGAACTGATATCAGTTCATACATAGAGGTTTTTTGGCTCTATTAAATCGTGTATAGTTCTTTAAAAAATAGACATAATGTCCCTCAAATTGGATCATAGTTATGGATAATTACATACAAGAGAGAAGCATTATGTCTATTTCTAATTATAACCGCATGCCACCATTAACATTCAATGTTTGTCCGGTGACATAAGATGATTCTTCAGAAGCTAAGAAAAGTGCAGCATTGGCAATTTCGTGAGGTTGCCCAAGGCGACCTAACATGGTTAATTTCGCAAAACTATCCAAGAGATCTTGTGGAACAGTCTTTAAAATATCCGTCATGATGTATCCTGGTGCAATGGCATTGACTCTGACATTAGCCCCCTTACGAGCGAATTCTTTAGCCCAAGTCATTGTTAAGCCGATGATGCCCGCTTTAGTAGCAGCATAATTGGCTTGTCCAATGTTTCCAAAAACACCAACCACGGAAGATATATTGATGATAGAGCCATACCCATTTGCTTCCATATGTGGACCAATTAAACGTGTTAAGTTAAATACACCTTTTAAATTGACATCGATGACCATATTCCATTGTTCATCTGTCATTTTTCGAGTCATAGCATCTTGGGTGATTCCAGCGTTGTTAACAAGGATATCAATTTTACCAAAACGATCAACCACATCCTCAAAAAATTTTTGTACACCTGCCACATCAGTTACATTGAGTGGATAGTAGTGAACATTTTCACATGTGTATGATAATTGACCGATATCAGCAGCGATAACAGTCGCACCTTCTTTAGCGAATAATTCGGCCATCGATTGACCTAATCCTTTGGCACCGCCAGTAATGACAGCAACACGATTTTCTAAACGTTTCATATTCTTTACCCTCATTGTACTTTCTTGAGAATAACAGCTGTACCCATACCGCCACCAATACATAGACTAGCAAGACCATAGGTATGCTTTGGATTTCTAATCATTTCATGAATGAGAGTTACAATAATACGATTACCACTGGCACCTACTGGATGACCCAATGCAATAGCGCCACCATTGGGATTGGTTTTATTGAAAAGTTCCTCTTTGGTAACTCCGAATTCGTCGACTAGTTCTTTCACAACACCCAATGATTGTGCTGCAAATGCTTCATTAAGTTCTAATGTGTCGATATCTTTAAGTTGAAGATTGGCATACTTTAATGCTTGTTTGATGGCAGGAGTAGGACCTAATCCCATAATAGATGGATCAACA
>JAQVOS010000062.1:2166-7523 GCA_028702495.1 Bacilli bacterium | reverse complement strand
GCAAACGATGAAGACAGACCTTATAGGAGTTAAATAATTTGATAAATGTATGACAAAACCCCACTGCATGTAAAATTGCAGTGGGGTTAAAATCTTTTATGGTTTTTCTTAAAATCTTTTATGGTCGTTCATAAAAATAAGTACTTTTGACCATAAAACCATAAACTATTTTAAAGAACCTCTTTTTTTGAGTAAAGGGCTTTTTGATTCATATTTTATTCATTTGCGTGAATCAATTTAAGAAAGAAATGGGGAAACATTCATCTTAGTAAATTTTGATCCTTGGAATACAAAGGATAAGTAATCTAAATATTCAAGGATACTACTGCTTGTTCCAACTACTTCAGTTAATACAACCTGAAGATCATTATTAATAGCGACATCATAAAATTTTGTTGCAACAGCTTCAACATATAAGGTTGCACTCATATGGAAGACTCCCATTTGATCTTGTTCAATTTCAAACAATAATGTTTGCATTGTTGCTTGATCTACCCACGCTTTTACAAACAATTCATGATAGGCAGCAACAGTGTATTCAACTTCTTGATAAGTTTTCCCATCAAACGTCAAAGTTAAGAAATCTTGACTGACGATAAACGGAATTTGTGTTCCTTCATGAATGACATAATAAGATTCTGCTTCTTGATAGAGTTGTTCTGTTTTAATTAAATATCCATTGACATACGTATCGACAACATAATACACAGGAGCACCTTGTACAAAAGCTTTACGTACATTGAACAATATATTTTGTCCATTTTCATCAATTCTACCAAATGATTTAAAAATGGATTCTGGTTGATAATAAGAAATTTCCATAGAGTTTACATAACCATTAAAGAAATTTCCACTTTGGTCTTCATAAATATTAATGAATGTTAGAAAACTATCCGCATTAAAAATAATTGTGCCTTTTGATGTAATCACATGGATTGTTTCTTCACCGACATATTTGTAACCGATGAATATTCCATCCATATATGCACTCATAAACACTTCTTCTGTCAAACTCCACACACCCTCTTGTGTTTCTTGAAGCAAATAATACCTTGGGTTAACCATAAGTCGATTGCCTAGTTCATCTTTTAAAGTATAATAGTTTTCATCGTACAAATGACCTATCACTAGATACATTTCAGCGATCTCTTGTTCCTCTACAACAAATTTTTCAAAAATCATATTACAGAATTGTTCGTTTTGATTGACAACATAAGCTATGAATGTAATTTCTTGACCTGACAATGCTTGAAGCATTAATTTATCTTCCTCTAATGGAGAAAGGAAAGAACCAATTAACGTTGCACCATCAAATACGATATTATAAAACTGATTGTCAACAAAATGGAATATTCCTGTCATTTGCACACGTTGTTGAGCCATACCTTGAATCAAATCAACGCCTTGCAAAACATTTATTTGAGGAAGAGGATAGTACATTCCTCCAAGAATTTCAAATTGTAATGCATATTGGCTGGTTTCTATATATTCTGGTCTAGCATTGAAATATTGGATTGCTCCCTTAACTCGAATATAATCTCCAACATTGACTGGAGGAATTGTTTTCGAAAAGACGTATCCAAATCCTGTTTCGTCCCAAATGAGTAACCCCATACTGGTCTTTCCTACCACCAAACCTTCACTATAATAATATTGGTCAACGACAGCCAAACCCATATCTCCACAAGCCAAATATTCTGGTTCCTCTGGATCAATTGGATTTACATATTTATCTGTAAACAACCATTCCCTCAAAGTGAATAGACTATAAGTCAAATCTTGAAGAGGAAATTCATAATTAAACTGATCTTTTAATACAATTTGTCCCAATTCATTTATTTCCACATTGTAGTTTTCTACTACTTCACCATCTTGAAATAAAACTGCACTGAAATAGAATTGGTAATTCATATCATGTTCTGCTTCAAAAGAGAGAACATATTTTCCATCATCTGAATACCAATCAATCAAGAATAGGCGATCACTAACAACGTCTTGTCTCGTTCCTCTCGTATAATCTTTTCCATCAAAAGTCAAAGTTAAAAAGTCTTGACTTACAACCAGTGGCACAAGTGAACCTTCTTGAATGACGAAGAAAGAATCTCCATCACGAGTCAATGTTTCTAAAGAATAATAATATCCATCGATTGTGAAATAGGCATTATAAGCGATAGGAGATCCTTCTATAAAGGATGTAAACACTTGAATACCAACATGTTGATTTGCATTATTCAAAAATTCATAATAACCAACAATGGAGTTTGTTTTAAATTCAAACTGCAAATCACTTGCAATCATGTATCCATCTATGAAATTTCCTCGTTGATCTTCATAGAAGAACAACTCTTTCACAATACAATCTTGTGTGATGCCAACACCATAGAGGGATTTATGAATGATTATTCCATCGATTCCTTCATATTTGTAAGCAACTAACATATTATCAAGATGAGCTCTCATAAACGCATCTTGTTGAAGAGACCATACTCCTTCTTCTATTTCCACAAGAGGATAAAAGACAGGATCAATCACCATGGCATATCCTTCTTCATCTTTTATTCTCATGAAATTTTCATCTATTCTTGTTCCAATTACAAGATACATTTGCTCAATTGGTAATTGAACAGCCGCCAATCCATCAAACATCATATAACAAAGCTCAGGGCTTTGATAAACGATGTAAGCTTGGAATGTGATTTCTTGTCCATCTAAGGTTTTCAACAATTCCTGATGATCCAATGTTGGATTTAAAAATGTTCCTTTCATGGTTGTTTCAGCAAATGTAATATTATAATATTTATCTGAAACAAAGTTGAATACACCAGTCATTTGCACTCGCATCTGAGGCATGCCTTGGAATATATTGGACCCAGTAATCTCATTGACACCCGGCAATGGGATATTCATATTCTCAATAATAATAATTTCCATTTGATTTTGCTCAGAATGCATGTATTCCGGTGCATTTAGGTAAAAACCAATTTTGCCTTTTACTTGAACATACATGTCAGGAACAAAGACATGCGGTTCGCCAAGGAAAACATAACCAAAGCCAGTTCCATCATACATTAAAAATCCACGATTTGTTGAAGCAACTATGCGCCCTTCACTGAAATATATTTTTTCAGGCAATGCATTTGCCATATTCCCTAATTCCATAAATTCTTCCGGATTGGGATTTTCTAAAGCATAAGCATAGCTCATCATAAAGGAAGCGTATTGATTGATATCATATGCATAGAACCCTACTAGAATGATCTTTTTTCCGATTAACGGTTTTAAAATCAATTCTTCAAGCTCTGATACAGGTTTCATAATCGAACCCATCAACGATGAATTTTCAATCAGCAAATTATAGTAATTACCATCAAGGATTAAAGTACCTTCTACTGATAAGAATTGAATAGGAGAATTTGGAACCAATTGACTTCCATCAATTGGCAATCCAGGATTTGAATAATCAAAGAAATAGTTTTTTTGCTCAATTGGTTCAATCACCAAAGGCGTTTCAGTAGTGCCTTTGTATTCTGGTTTGTTGGCATATATTACAACAGGACCAGATACTTTCACAAAATCATTCATATTAATTCCAACAGGAAGAGGTTGATATACAAGCACAAACCCTGTTTCATCATAGATTAAGAAAGAAAAAGCAGAATGAGCAACCACTTGACCTTCTGTCATATAGTTTCCAGGAGAAACACTTTGAAGTTCAAGGCATGTTTTGAGTTCATTTGGATTGTTTGTTTCTGGAATCAGACTATTAATTCTTCCTGCAAGGAATAATTGGATCAAATTGACATCACTAACAGTAATTTCTCCATCACCATTGACATCTGCCAATATTTTTTGTCCGTCTGAAAAAGTCTTTAATTCAGCAATGAATAAGCGGATTTGGGTTGCATCCATAATGGATACTTTTCCATCACCATTCACATCGCCATACAGTCCATAACGTACTTCTTTATAATCAAATAAAACGGAAGAAACATTTGAAACAGTTGTTCCATTCGTCATACTTACTTTATAATTATAACTTGAATCATTTACAATAATTTCATGAAATCCAATTTCAAATGTTCCAATGGCTTTCATGGTAATATGAAAGAGAGGAACATTGCCGTTAAGTAATTGATCTACATCGGAATGAACGACTACTATTTGTCCTGGGACAATATCATTAATGGTTAGCATGGAAGAAATAGTCGTCTCTTCTTGTACCACTTCTACTAGTTCAAATTTACTTGCATCATACAGAAATTTAATTTGAAATCCTGAAACATTCACTGCACCAAACAAGGAAATGGTAGTTGTAAAGTTGGCATTATCTTGAATGGTAAAATCATTTGTGTTTGTAAAAACAACACTATTTGTACTTGCATTAACATCAACTTTTATAAAACTAAAAGCGACCAAAAGTAATGCAAAGCTAGAAATAATAAAACTAATTGCTTTTTTCATATATTCCTCCTTTTAATTGATTGACACGATTAAATCTTCTTCATTCGCTACGACTGTAATCGCATCATATGATTCATTGATTTTGACCGCTTCTATGACTTCTATGTCAAATGTGAAAGTGGTTGACGATAAAACATTAAATTCAATTTCCATCAATGTTGTTTCAACGACAATGTTTTTGATGGATGAATAATTCAAACGAATGACTCCTGCTTCATCATAATTGATTACAGTTCCATTCATTTTTATGATATTGGATGTATTTAGATTTAAAGATGAGGATGGATAGAACAATCGTAAATCGTAGCTACAAATAGAGAGTGGATTTCCTGTCATGATAACACGAATTACAATTTTACTTGAATCACTTGAAACTTTTACAACTTTGAACAAGTTTCCTTGATTCACAACAATCATTTCATACATTGCAGTAATAATACTATTTGAAGTGATATTGGTGAGTGGTTTATCCCATCCTGTAAAGCTGTACCCATCTCTTACAGGATTAGTTGGTGCTGTTGCATCTTTTCCATGCTCAACCGTTTCTTCTTTCAGTTGTGTTCCATCATGATTAACAAACTTAACCAAATAAGTCATTGCTTGATATTGTGCTGTAATGGTTTGTACTGAAGTGATATTGGTGAGTGGTTTATCCCATCCTGTAAAGCTGTACCCATCTCTTACAGGATCAGCTGGTGCTGTTGCATCTTTTCCATGCTCAACCGTTTCTTCTTTCAGTTGTGTTCCATCATGATCAACAAACTTAACTAAATAAGTCATTGCTTGATATTGTGCTGTAATGGTTTGTACTGAAGTGATATTGGTGAGTGGTTTATCCCATCCTGTAAAGCTGTACCCATCTCTTACAGGATCAGCTGGTGCTGTTGCATCTTTTC
>JAQVOS010000062.1:1414-2066 GCA_028702495.1 Bacilli bacterium | reverse complement strand
CATGCTCAACCGTTTCTTCTTTCAGTTGTGTTCCATCATAATCAACAAACTTAACCAAATAAGTCATTGCTTGATATTGTGCTGTAATGGTTTGTACTGAAGTGATATTGGTGAGTGGTTTATCCCATCCAGTAAAGCTGTACCCATCTCTTACAGGATTAGTTGGTGCTGTTGCACTTGAGCCATGTAATACCAACTGAGAGTCTAGTATATAGCCATTATCATCTTTAAATGATACTAGATAGGATTTAATGACATAGTTAGCTTCAATGGTTAATGAGGATGTAACTTTTGAGAAGTCTTGACTCCAACCAGTAAAGGTATATCCTGTTTTTTCAGGTGCTACTGGTGAAGTTGCACTAGCTCCATATAACACTGTTTCTTCTTTTAAAACTGTTTCTCCATCTTTAAACATGACTTGATAACTATTAACATCATAGGTTGCTTTTACTTCTAAGTTTGATGTAACATTTGTAAACTCTTTATCCCATGACTTAAAGGTATATCCTTCTTTACTTGGAGCACTTGGTGCTGTTGCACTTGAGCCATGTAATACCAACTGAGAGTCTAGTATATAGCCATTATCATCTTTAAATGATACTAGATAGGATTTAATGACATAGTTAGCTTCAATGGTTAATGAGGATGTAAC
>JAQVOS010000062.1:0-1314 GCA_028702495.1 Bacilli bacterium | reverse complement strand
AGGTTGCTTTTACTTCTAAGTTTGATGTAACATTTGTAAACTCTTTATCCCATGACTTAAAGGTATATCCTTCTTTACTTGGAGCACTTGGTGCTGTTGCACTTGAGCCATGTAATACCAACTGAGAATCTAGTACATATCCATTATCATCTTTAAATGATACTAGATATATCCTAACTACTGCTCCTAAGTTCTTGGTTGTATCATCTGAATAGGTAACCACTAACTCTCCTAATTCATTAATAGCAGTATCTGTGATGCTTATTCCTTGTTCTCCTTTGGGTCCTATTAAAGAAGACAACAATACTAAATCAACCCATGTTTCTTCTCCAACATATCGCCATTGAATGTGAGTTTCACTCGTTTGCAATTCAACTTCTTTTCCGTCAACGCCAGCATCACCTTTTAATCCCTTTAAGGATTCTAATGTGATTAAATCAACCCAGGTTTCATCACCAACATGTCGCCATTGAATATGGGTTTCACTAGTTTGAAATTCCACTTCTTTTGCATCTTCTGGTACTACTTTCCCAGCATCGATTGTGGAATCATCAGATAAGGTTAGTATAAGATGACCCTCATTATTAATTAAAGCACTCTTAATATCTAATCCATCTTCTCCTTGGATACTTTCTAACCATTCTTCATACGTTCCAGTAAAACCACCTTGAGTTGCTGCAAGATTGTATATTGTCATTAATTGAGCTTTAACGCCAACATAATTCAAAAGCAAAGTAACACTAGTTGTCTTACCTTCATAAGTGATGATAATCTCATGTTCACCTACACTGGCAAGTAATGCTAAATGTTCATTTGATAACATAGCTTCAGTAATAGGTATTGACTGAAACTTTCCATCAGAAAATGACACTTTAATGCTTATGCTTGATAATTCAAAAGTATCAATATCATAGCTATCTTCTAGTGTCGTCGCCTCTACTTCAATTGAAGTAATAGTTGATTGTGATGTTAGAAATTCACATCCAGATAAAATAAAAATCGAAACCATAAATAAAACTAAAATTCCAATTTTTTTAATACTAATATTCATAAGTCCCTCCTATATTTAATCGTTAACTCTATTATAACATAATAAATAAGATTTGAAAAGGTTTTCTATTGTTTTTACTAAAAACTGGTCAATTTCATTTTACCATATACATTAGAAAAGCAAGCAATAATTAAATACCCGAGTTTTACAGTTGTGTGGCATAAAGAAAGCTTAATAGAAACTTTCAGTATCTGAAAAGTAATTATTAAGCTTTTTTAATTTTATATTTAATACGCTTGAGCTCTTTATTAAATTCATTCCGA
>JAQVOS010000061.1 GCA_028702495.1 Bacilli bacterium | reverse complement strand
GAAGTGAAAATTTGAACAGGTGTAAAGATTATCGTCATGAATAGAGCGATAGGAAATATCAACAGAATGGTTTCAAAGGTATTCATCTTTCTAGTTCGTGGGTTATAGAATGAGAATAAGATTAAATAGAAGAAGAGAGTCGCAAGGTGCATTCCGATTTGATGAATATAGAGCGACACCTGTTCAGGAATATAGGAGAGTCGTGCAAACAAGAAACCATATCGATTATGATAAAAGGCTACTTGAATGGCACCCGCAATCGCCATGAGAGAAAAGAAAATGGCTCCAGTTTCTTTACTTCTTAGCCCGACAACAATAAATTGATAGAGGGCAATAAAGAGTAATACACCAATAATGACAGCTTTTAATGAGGCATTTAGAAGTAGTCCTTTTGAATAGGAATAAAGACTAGTAACGCTCGGAGCTTTTGTAAGCCCTGAAAACCCATTATAAAACGAACTGATTTCAACAATGATTTCAAGATTGGACTCGGTATTTTTATAGGCGGTTTCAACCTCGCCTAGAGGGATCAAACCCGATGTATCATGAAGATTGTGATTGGTAAAAGCCAAATTACGATTAATATAAATCGCATATCCTTCAACACTGCCTTCGATTCCGACCACGAAATCCTCATTCTGAGGAAAGTTTTCTAAAACCAGGCGATAGGACACAAATTTTGCTTCACTTCGACCCCACCAATACTGTGTAGGAAGAGAAACTATTTCATGGGGAGCTAGGGCAATATCTACACCATGTGTCACGATGAGTTCATCGTAATACACTTCCCATTCTCCATTTAGATTATTAAAATCATCTAACTTGCTGCTAGAGAAGTCACTTACCCCGTCGACAGCATTAATGGTCTTTTCGCCTAAGGTATCCCCTAAGATAATTGCCAAGATGGATAAGACTGATACGATTGTAACGATGAGAATAAAAATTTGTTTTTTCATTTCATGACACCTACGTATATTATATGTTATTTCACTAGAGAAGTAAAGTAAAAAAATTGTTGGTGATTAATAGTTCATTAAGGGACCCTATACTATAATGTACATGTAAAGAGAATTAAATAATATCTTGTATAAAAAATATTATATATTAAGGATTTCACTTAATGGTTTGTTAAGGGTTACCCCTGTATAATGATATTGTAAGGATGTGGTAAGCCGATGTTTAGATTTAAAACCGCAGCCCGAATGAGATTTGTTAGTCGAGTTGGACTTGGTCTATCAGCACTCGCTATATCAGTTTTGCTCTTGTTCTCTTATTATGGTCAACGCGTTGGAAGTTTCACCGTCGACCTCAATCAAGAAATGTTCATCAATAAATCGATTGAACTTAGTGAAACCATTGACTTCACATCAGGACTTGCAAGATTAAATGCTGAAAGCATCAAAGGAGTAGATCCTATTGGCATTCGTGGAGACATCCTAAGACTTCCTATAGAAGTAGAAAGTGCCTTGCTAGATCTCCATCCCGGTAACAATAACGGGGACAACTTCTTAATGTACTCATTCTACATTAGAAATTCAGGCGACGCGAGTCTTGCCTATACGTACTCAATATTCCTCGAAGAAGCAAGTAACAACGTTGATTCAGCCATTCGTGTGATGGTAATCAAAGTAAACGATGTCTTAGGTGAAACTCCTCAAGAAATATCAGAAATATTTGCGAAAGTTCAGGGAGCAAACAACACAAATCCTGGACAACCCGAACCCGGAACCACTCGATTTAGTGGTGCCAAAATCGTCACTGTCAATGACAGATATGATTTCCAAGTGAATCAAATTGATCATTACGTCGTAGTGATGTGGATTCACGGAGAAGACATTGATTGTACAGATGTCGGTGATAATGCTATCGTTGAAGGCAAAATAAGACTTTCAATGAAGTTCTCAATCTTAGATTTCTAAAAATAGAAATATATAAATTATAAAAGGGAGAAAAAATATGAAAAATTTAAAGAAATTATTTGTTGCTGCAATTATGCTCGTCGTAGCATTAACTGCTGTTGTGTCTTCAACTTATGCATGGTTCACTATGCAAAATCAAGTTGATGTTGATGAAATGACATTAAATGTTGGTACTGCTGGATTAGATTTACAAATTTCTGGTACAGGTACCACTGGAGACTTTGGATATAGTTTGAGTCTTGGCACTCCTGAAGGAATTCTTACTCCTGTTACATTTGACAATTCGGACAATGGATTTAAGTATTTAGCACTCGATACAACAAAATCATTCTTTGAATATGCTACTGCTACTTCATTTGGAATGAGTGGTACAACAGGAGCGTATTTGGCATATGATTTATGGTTTGTAACTTCCTCTGAAGGCGGTGTGTCTCTATATTTAGATACTACAGCTAATCCATTCACTGATGTAGACGGTTTATCTACTTATGCAATGAGAATCATGTTTGTTCCAGTGGTTGAAGGATCACCCGTTTGGACAAGTAAAGTCATTTATGAACCTATTACTGGAACTGGAACTTATGGAACTGGTCCCTATTTCCTTGATTCCAATAACTATATTGCTTATAATTCATTCAAAAAAGGCACACCTTCACTTCTTGATGATTTCTTAAAACCAGTCAATGAAGGCGTATATGAATTAAACGATGATGCAGAAGGCGATTATATGTATGGAAGACAATATACTACTAACACCCCCATTGATAATAAATTAACAATTGGTTCTCTTTCTCAAAATACTATCGCACGTTTTAGAGTATTCATTTGGATTGAAGGATGGGATGGAGATGCTAATGATACAATGGCGGAAAAGGACGTTAAAACTTACTTGTTATTCAAAGGTGAATAACTAGATTAGTAAACTAGTATACAAATCAATAAAAAAGTAAATAATCACAACTTTTTAGTTGTGATTATTCACTATATAGTGGTATAATTATAGTATAATCAAAAAAGGGGAAATGTTATGAACGCATTCGCTAGATACTTTTTACAACTTTTCCAACAAATTTGGGAAGACATTAAAGAATGGTTTACTGGACTTTGGGAAACCCTTTTTAAAAATATCTATGATAACTTTGTCTTTTATTTCAGAATCTTAAAAAATAATATTGATGGATTTGGCTTCTTTGGATGGGTACTCTTCATTATCTCAACGTTACTCATTTTGTTCTTTTTATACTTTGCTGTTTTAAGAATCATTTATTTAATTAAACGCTATGTTCGATTCCAAAAAGGTGAAATGGAAAAAGATGATCTTCGTGAAGAGATTGCGAGACTCAATCAAAAAGTGATGGAAACCATCACGGAAAAGAATAAGATTCTAGCCATGAAGGTTTCACAACTTGGAGTTAATCCCAATGAATCTTATGATACTATTCAAGCAGAAACAAAAGAGGACGAACCTACTAGATTTGCAAAACTACGTTCTGTTGATATTCGTTATGATGGAAGAATTCTAGAATCTTATATGATGGAGGATGAAAAAGTCCCCCTATCAGACATTGTTAAAAACTTTGTGAACTACAGTTGTTCACGACTTAAATTATTCTATGATGAAAAAATCATTCGCCTGTTCTTTTCAAGTATGGCTACTAGTAAGGTCATTATTCTTGAAGGTATCAGTGGTACTGGTAAAACATCCCTACCTTATGCGATGGCGAAGTTCTTTAAGAACAATGCTGCCATTGTTTCAGTTCAACCTTCTTGGCGTGATCGTGCTGAATTATTAGGTTATCTCAATGAATTCACAAAGAAGTTTAATGAAACAGACTTCTTAAAAGCTTTATATGAAACCATCTACCGGACGGATATCAACTTCATCGTCCTTGATGAAATGAACTTAGCGCGTATTGAATACTATTTTGCTGAATTCTTATCCATCATGGAGATGCCGGATTTGAGTGAATGGAGAATTGACTTAGTTCCTGATATTTGGGATTCTGATCCCAAGATGATTATCAACGGGAAAATCAATATTCCTCAAAATGTATGGTTTGTTGGAACCGCCAATAAGGATGACTCAACTTTTACCATCACCGATAAAGTGTATGATAGAGCGATGTCCATTGAATTTGCGGCTAAAGGAGAGCAGTTTAATGCTCCCGATACTCCTCCGACCAACATGTCTTATGAATATATGAATGAATTATTCACAAAAGCCGTTAATGAATACCCCGTATCAGACACCTTACTTGAAAAATTTGACAAGCTTGATAACTTCATGATTGAAAATTTCAAATTAGCTTTTGGTAACCGTATATTAAAACAAATCAAAACGTTCATCCCCGTGTATGTGGCTTGTGGAGGGACAGAAATCGAAGCCCTTGATTATACATTAGCTCATAAAATTCTTCGAAAATTCGAAGCGTTAAACATCACATTTATGAAGAATGAACTTGATAGTTTGATTACTGAAATCAATAAAACATTTGGTAAAGATAAATTTAAAGAATCAATTAATTACATTAAACAATTACAGAAAATGGTGTAAAAGCCAGTAAGGAGTGGGTCTTATGAGCACTGATTATGTAAAACGATATTATGGTAAAGTTAATACTCGGATTGCACAAGTCAATGAAAAAGACCCATTTTCTACGTCTTTTATCAGTGCAATTGGTGCAGGGGATAATACTTTATTCCAAAAATATATGTTAGAAACACGTGTGTTTGATGGAACATGGGTCGACTTCCTTGAAGCAAGCATTGCCTCTATTGATACCATCGTTCGTAATCCCAAATCATTTATTAAGGATCAATCAGAAATTGTTCCCATAGAAATGGCCAAGAAAACGAATGCAGCTTCTGTTCGTCACTTAGCTTCTCATTCAAGATATGTTAAGACGATTACAAATACTGGGGAAGTCATCCCTGAAAAAATTCTAACCGTCTATCGCGAAGAAGATCTTGCTATTTATGAAAATAGATTTGTGAAAACATTAATTGATAAACTCGTATTGTTCGTCGAAAAACGATATGCTACCATAGTTCGTCTTATTGGGACTGATTTTATCAATAAATTTAATGAAACATCAAAATTTGAATATGATAATATTAAAGTAGATTTTGAAATGCGTCTCACCATCGAGAAAAAAGTGATGGATAATGAAGCAGAAATTCGAAATAAAGAATTACTCGGGCGAATCGAAGGGGTACGTGCAGCAATTTTAGGCTTTGCCAACTCTCCCTTCATGCGTAATCTAAAAAGTGCACGACCCGTTCAAGCTCCTATTCAGAAAACCAATATTCTCACAAGAGATCCCCACTATCGTAAATGTTATGAAGTATGGTTGTTCTTAGATTCTTATGGGAAGATTGATTATACAGTTGAAACAGGTATTTCTGAACAAAAATTAAATGATGATTATTTAATGCGTATTCGTGAACTCATTCTATTGTCTTTTGCAACCGTTGTTGGAAATGATGAATCAGAAATGGGACGCTTTGCAACCCTTCCTCAAGAGAACAAACGGATAAAAAAGACAAAAGTACTCAGTGACCCCGATATTGCAAGCCAAGAAAAGAGTGTGGTGATGGAAAATCACCTCATCAATGAGTACTATTATCAAGAAGCAAGAAGGTTATATAGTCGTCGGATCAATGAAGCCGTTGCTGATGGAGAGCCTTATCATGTGGCACTAAAAGATGTTTATCAAAAAGCTTTTCAAATCACCGAAAGTATTTTTAATAGTTTGATGGAAATTCCAGACGACGTTAAAAAAGATCCAATTGCCCTCCTTCGTTTTCGAATGAGAAATCAACAAGCCTTGAATCAGATTACCAAATATAAAGCCAAAGATTTGAAGAAGATGGAAAAAGCAATGATTTCCAATGAAAAGCAAATTGTGAAAACAAAAGCTAAACTTCAAAATAAGAAAGCAATAGATCAAAAACCGAAAGTTGAAGTCATCTCTGATGAACGTCTCCAAGCCATAAAAGCCAAAGAACGTGAAAAACAACTTAGCCTTAAATTGAAGGAAAAAGAGAGAGAAAAGACAAAACTTCAAAAGCAAAAAGAAAAGGAACGCGAAAAAGCTCGTTTACTTGCTCAAAAGCAAAGAGAAAAAGAGAAGGAAACTTTAAAACGCCAAAAAGAAAAGGAACGTGAAAAAGCTCGTTTACTGGCTCAAAAAGAAAAAGAAATGCTAAAGGGGCTTTCAAAAGAAAAGCGTGAAAAAATGATGGCTCGACTTGAAGCAAAACGCCTTCGTGAATTAGAAAAGAAAAAAGTTCAAGAGGCAACCCCATTAGTAGAAGAATCCACTCCTATGCTTAAGGCGGTGCCTAAAGTGAAAGAAGAACATAAAACAGCTGTAACACCACCCAAACCGAAACGACAAGATAAATCTAAAGAGCATAAACTCTTAAAAGCTCAAAAAGAGAAAGCTCGACTTCAATCTGAAAAGGATAAGGAAAAAGAGAAAGCTCGCCTTCTTGCTGAAAAAACAAAAGAAAAAGAAAAAGCTCGCCTTCTTGTTGAAAAAGAGAAGGAAAAAGAGAGAGCTCGCCTTCTAGCTGAAAAAGAAAAGGAAAAAGAGAAAGCTCGTCTTCTAGCTGAAAAAGCAAAGGAAAAAGAGAAAGCTCGTCTTCTAGCTGAAAAGGAAAAGGAAAAAGAGAAAGCTCGTCTTCTAGCTGAAAAGGAAAAAGAGAAAGCTCGTCTTCAAGCTCAACGAGAAAAAGAGAAAGAACGGGAACGCTTAAAAGCCCAAAAGGAAAAAGAGAAAGCAAAATTACAAGCGAAAAAAGATAAGACGAAACTATCTGCAAAAGCCAAAAAAGAAGTCGCATCAAAAATGACAACTGATCAAAGCGGAAGTGAGTAATCTTGAAAATTGTAAAAAAAATCTTATCTTTTATTCCTGCAATTCTATTTGTATTGGGGCTCACCTTAATCATTTATATCGGCTACTCCGCGCAAAGAGGAACCTATCCTAAAATCTTCGGATATAGTTTTATGGTCATTGTGACTGATAGTATGGAACCCACCTACAATATTGGTGACTTCATTACTGTAAAAACACAAAATGACTATGAAGTGGGTGATGTCGTCACTTTCTATTATGATATTTCAGGGGATACAAAACCTGATTTAGTGAGTCATCGCATTGAATCCATTATTGATGGTGAGGTCACACTCATTGGTGATAATCCTGATTATGAAGGACAAACACAAACCATTACTAAAGAAGATATTTTGGGGAAAGTGGTTTGGAAAAGTGCTTTTATTGGAAGCCTCTTTGCAAACAACATTCTCCAAAACAAACAATTCCTTTTCGCCATCATTACCATTATTCTTTTGATTTTTGTTATCTATCAGATTATTCATATGATAAAAATAGCGAAAACAAAAGATTCAGATTAATCCATTAAGAGGCAAAGTTTCCTTTGCCTTTTTTGTTTCCTTTAATTGTCTTTTAAGGTGATATAGTGTATAATAATAGCCATAAAAGGGTGATACCATGTTGAATTTAGTTCTATATGAGCCAGAAATTCCTCAAAACACGGGTAATATTTTAAGAACCTGTGTTGCCACCAATACCGTAGAT
>JAQVOS010000060.1 GCA_028702495.1 Bacilli bacterium | reverse complement strand
GGTTTTGATCATTTACGCGCTGGTTGGAGTCTTTCAGTTGGGGCAGTGCCGTTTTTTTCTGGATCTCATCCGCGGCGACAAGCTGGAGATTGGCCGTCTTTTTTACGGCTTCAAGTATTTTCGGCGCGCCGCGGCTCCGTATATGTTGATGATGCTCTATATTATGCTGTGGTACTGTCTTTTGATTATCCCCGGTATTGTTGCCACACTCTCTTATGCGATGACCTTCTATGTGCTGGCGGATCATCCGGAGATGACCGCGCGTGAGGTCCTGAGCCGCAGCAAAAGGATCATGGCTGGAAATCGTCTCAAGTTGTGCTGGCTTAGCCTGCGTTTCATTGGCTGGGGTATTTTAGCGCTCATGACCTGTTACATCGGAATGCTGTGGCTCATGCCGTATATCAGCACCTCCTTTGCCGCGTTTTATGAAGATGTCAGAGGGATTGCGTAGCAATTATGCGTTTAACCGGCAAAAAATTCGGCAAGGTACTGTGCGATCACTGCGGCCAACCTATTACCGCCGCGCAGCGCAGTGCCTCTGGTGTGATCACATGCCGAATCTGTGGCTCAACCTACGAAGGAGCTTTTTTCAATGTTGCCGACCGTTTCCGGCAGCAGAGCTCCGCCGTGGTCGCTGCGCGGCAGGAACAGGAGGCGCAGTGTTTTTTCCATCCAGGCAAACAGGCGCACGCGGTTTGTTCCAGCTGCGGAAGGATGCTCTGCGCCTTGTGCGATATCCAGCAGAGGGTCGGGCATATCTGCCCGAGCTGCATCAATGAGCAGCAACAGAGCGGGAGCAACGCGGGGCAGCGCAGCTCGTGGGCTTACACGCAGCTTACATGGGGTTTGATCTTGTTCTCATTGATTATACCGGTGATACCGGCAGTTGTAGGGGCCGGTTTTGCGATTGCCGGTCTCCGGGATCAAGATTACTGTTTCAACACCGGGCGTAAGGTCAGCTTGATATTGGCAGTGGCTCTGACCATACTGCAGCTTGGCGTTATTTCAATTTTGGTTTTAGGGACAATAGCAGGATGAGTAAAGTAGAGAAACTGGAAGCAAAACGATCTTTTTACTCCCAAATCAAGGGATACAGCCGGCTGATGCGGGTCGGCAGCGCAGTCGCCGGCAGGCTCACCGTTTACGGCAATTCGGAGCGGCTGGCACTGGTTTCAGCCGACGGTTTTCGCGAGCATGTCAAGTATATCGAATATAGCAATATCCGCGCAGTTTTAATTGAGCGCCACACGCTGGCGTTGAAAATACTCCTGCTTTTGCTGGTCACAGTTGGCGCTCTCGCCCTGATCCTACTGGGCAGTGATGGCTTCACACCGCTTGTCGCCCTCTGTACGTTTCTGGGCGCAGCTCTCTTCGGGGCTTTGATCCTGGCTCTGCGAAACTGTTCAATGCGCATTGTCACGGATGTTTACGACCACTACCTAGCCCAGGTGAGCCGCTATCGCAAGGCCCGCCAGTTGCTGGCAATCATCAGCGCCAACATGGAGCCCTATCTCGAAAGGAGTGAAGGATGAATAAATGTAGGTTCGATTTCTAATCGGGCATCTCCGGTTGGAAACCGGGCGGCGGCGGGCAACACGCAAGTGAACGGGAAGTCGCAGTATGGGTCAGCCATGCCTTCGGTTTACGATAGCGGCGGCGATGCTAGTGGACGATTTCCGGGCATGATCCCAATCGTCCGCCAGCATCGTCGCACATCATCGTCCACCGATACCGCCCTGCGAGCGGCATATGTCGCTCATAGATGTCGCTCATAGAGCGACTACTACACTAAAGCAGCTAGTCGCCGCCTGTCTGCGTGCTACGCACAGGCCGGCAACCAAAGGAGTTTGTGTGATGTGCGGGAGGTCGTCGCTCTCACTCAGAAGTTTGTGAAATCGGCATCACCGATGAAGTGATGAATCATCCCACAAGTCTCTGGACACGTTTACTCCTTGGAAAGGAGAAACTGTAATGCAAGGAATTATTGAGATCTTTAAAGAAGTTCATATGATGAAAGGATTAGAGGAAACTCTCTATATGGTGGGATTATCAACGTTCGTGAGTTATTTATTTGGACTCCCTCTTGGAATTGTTGTTGCCATCACTGATCAAAACGGTTTAAAACCTCATCCTATTCTTTATCAAATCTTGGGATGGATTATCAACATGACTAGGTCTATTCCTTATATTATATTACTAGTGGTTCTTATTCCATTTACCCTTTTCTTAGCTGGAACAAGTGTTGGGCCTCAAGCAGTTGTGGTCTCACTTAGCATTGGTGCCATCCCCTTTGTGGGTCGACTTGTTGAAAACAGTATTAAAGAAATCGATCGTGGGGTCTTTGAAGCAGCCATATGCATGGGTGCTTCCACATGGGATATCATCACAAAAGTATTTTTAGTCGAGGCCATTCCTAGCCTCATTCGTGGCGTGTCACTCACCATGATTATGTTAATCGGTTATAGCGCCATGGCAGGGGCTGTCGGTGGTGGTGGGTTAGGAGATATTGCCATTCGCTATGGATTTTATCGCTTTGAAACGGACATTATGTTAGTGACACTTGTCGTCTTGATCCTTCTCGTACAAGTCATCCAAATTATTTTTGAAGGAATCGCAAAAAAAATCAATAAAAGATAGGAGAATATTATGAAAAAATTATTGATAGCACTATGTTTTATATGTTTATTGACTGTGGGATGTGCAAAGAAAAACTCCATTGATGATAATAGAATCATTGTTGGAGCAAGTCCATCACCTCACGCGGAAATCTTAGAATTGTGTCGTCCTTTTATTGAAGAAGCAGGATATGAGCTAGTGATTGTGGAATATACTGATTATGTATTACCTAACACATCGTTATGGAACGGTGATTTAGACGCAAACTTTTTTCAACATCAACCCTATTTAACCCAGTTCAATGAAAGTAATAAAACAGATTTATCTTCTGTATTAGCTGTTCACTTTGAGCCTCTTGGGTTATATCGAGGACTAGGTCAACCATTAGAATCGATTGCCAGTGGTAGTCGAATTGCAATTCCTAATGATGCCACCAATTGCGCAAGAGCACTCCACCTTCTTGCTCAGCTCGGACTCATTCAAATTGATACGCAAAAAGGATTATTAGCAACCGAAAATGATATTACTTTTAATCCTATCAGCCTTCAAATTATCGCTCTTGAAGCAGCTTCCATCCCAGCACAACTTGTTGGATTTGATTATGGAGTGATTAATGGAAATTATGTTTTAAGTAGTGGCATCAATATATCTACTTTACTTGCGACAGAAGATCCAAATTCGCTTGCAGCAGAAACATATGCCAATATTTTAGTGGTGAAAACTGGAAATGAACAAAGTGCTTCTATTCAAGTGTTGATTGATGCTCTATCACAAAACTTAATTGCTGAATACATTTTATCGCATTACAATGGATTAGTACTACCTGTTGAATAAAAAGCAAAACACGATTGATATTGAATCAATCGTGTTTTTTATTCTAACAATGAGTTAGTAACGATCTGGTAAAAAGCATTGCTTGCCTTCGAAAAAGTAAACAGTAAATTCACTGATGGTCATTACTTGAACTTCTGGAGATTTTCCTTCGATGGTAATCTCATTAATTGGGATTAAGTCATCGATAATCTGGATGGTCTTATCTGGAACAAAAGGAGCTAATGCTAAAAGAAGTGAAACATTAAGGATACGAATCATATTGTTGGGTAAATTAGTTATAGGTTCTTGCATAATTATCTCAATGAATTCTTCCGTATCGTGAAGTGCATAACCGACGACTTCATGTTCCTTCTTTAATAGATTGATAGACCCACCATTTAGCTGAAGCTCATAAAATAATTCTATCCAGTCTTTTTCAGTTCGCACGTGGTAACAATCACATTTTAATAGGTAATCTTGATAGATTGATTGAATATAATCTTGACTTGTTGTTTCCTCTCGTAGAACATTAGGAGGAATGATGGGCATTGTATCGATGTATGCAAACCCTAAGGGTTCATAGAATCCTATAATGGCTGGATGAAGAGTCACAAATACTGTGTCTATAGACCAGTCTTGAAGTGTTTTTTTCACAAGTTGATGCATTTTTCCCAAATGACGAAAATGCGGATGAGTTGCTAAAGTGAAAACCAAACGAGATGGATAATCGCTATTTTGCCAATGAATGGTCTGTTTGCGCGAATATAACATGGATTGTAGAGTATTGTTCTCTTCAAGATAATGAGCATCATGTCTTTTATTTGTGAAAAAATATGAAATATAATCTGGTGAATCATGAAACGATAAAGCATATAAATGTTTGGCTTGAGTTTCAGTATCATATGTACATTGCCATTTTTCAATAAATCCAATCGGATTATAACTCATTTTCGATTTCTTTAGATTCTCAATTCCCATATCTTCTTGCCGATTGATGTATTTTACCTGTTGAAAATGCTTTTTGGCAACCATTTGAACAATCGCAGCATAGATACCAGGATAATCAATATTTGCTTTTTCAAATAAGACAATGCCAATCTCATTTAGGACTGTTCCAATCGCAAAAGCTTGACAATGACCATTAATAATAATGCATTCACAAAAACAATGAATCGTATCAATATCATCAAGTAGAGCTAATATTCCCTCAAGTTCATGTGTGTCCTCAACATCATAAGACCATAATTTAACGAGCGTGATAATTTGATTGCGTAACAAGGGGTTATATGGAACAAATTCATGTGGAATTTTTAAAAATTGATTGAACAAATTTCGTTTTGCATGAAATTTCTTGCCCGAATAAGTAATCAGGTCATTTGCTTGATATAGGTATTCATCCAGCTCAGGATGACGGATTAATTGAGTATTGGGTAATTGAAAATAAGGTAAAAACTTTTGCGTAACACCAAAAATTGTGAAAGGAAACGCATGATTCTTGCAATATTCCTGGATGAAATCAATTCCTTGCTGATATGGAACATTTCTAACGAGAGGTGGAAAAAAGAAATTCCTTCCCTTAATAACTAGTAGATGCTCATCATGATACATCCTTAATTCGTCATCATCTTTCCATGCAAAAATATTAGCAAAGCACAGCTCGCTTCCGCAACACTCATCCTGAATAAACTCATTAAAAATATTCTGATCCTCAGCTTTTATCACTTTAAACAAAAAAATCACCATTATCATTATAACAAAAATCCCAAAAAACCGCAAGTAAACGTGCATTTTGTCATATAAAAAATTAATTGTATATATTTAATATTTGTATTGATTATGTTATAACCCGAGTTTGCCACCTGTGAATTCAAAAAGGTGCCTTGTTTTAGCACCTTTTCTAAAAAATGATGGATTTTAGGTCATTTTGATTACTTTTCATGCTATTTAAAGCATTTATCGATATTTTTCTCATCTCTGGCGTTTGTATAATTATGTACTACATTATGTACTACATGAATAAATTATAGCACTTTAATATTGGTTTTTACATTTAATAATTCCATTTTTCTATACAACTTATTCTCAATTTTAATATCAAATGAATCTAGTATTAACTTTAAGTCTGTATTATCAATATCATTAAACCGATAATAACCATTTGTTATTTCTGCGATTGTCCATTTATTCAAAGCTACTTGGATTCTAGCTCCACTTAACCCCATCTCCCATTTTTTTTCTGTGGCTGGTTCTTGGTTACTTACTATTTTGTTTTGAATAATTCTAATGATGATAAGGGATAATAAACAAATCAATAAATGTGAATGAATGTGTTCATTCGTTCTTACATAAATGGGTCTTGTTTCTAAATCGCTTTTCATGACTCTAAATTGATCTTCAATTTGTGATAGTCCATGATAAGTGTCAATTACTTTTTGATCAGGCATATCAAGTTCGGATGTTACTATTTGATAATAACCAAAGGATGCTTTATATTTATTAATCTTATCAAAATCAATAAATGCTTTGATATCTTTAGAATGAAGTATTTCCCCAGTCTTGTTATTAATTAATTCAGGCTTTAGAAATTTTCGTAAACTACTTGCTTGAGTCTTGGTAATTCTAAAGCTTTCTGGACTCTTAACTAACTTATCGATGAATTCTAAGAATGATTGATTCTCGTGCATTTGCTTATCATAGAACTTCTTACTAAAGTATACAACTACTTTTTCAGTGATGTCTTTGTATTCATCTATAACCTTGACTTTTCTTTTGATGATGTGTGATTTGTACTTGAAGTCCTTACTAATGATGGTATAATCATCTTGATTATAAGCCCAATCTTTTTCATCTTTGTTTGTTTTTTCAAGGGATTTACTGATGATATACCCATTGTTCTGTTCAACCAAGTAATAAGCATTATCGCCTTTATACATTCCTCTGTCACCAACAAAGATAAATCGATCTAAGTTTAGGCCTTCAACCGTATGAGTCAAAGCTTTTTTCATGGTTAGATGATCAAGTGTGTTCCCAGGGAATGTTTCGATTGAGATGGGAATCCCTTGTTCATCCATAAAAAGCCCCATTTGAACAATAGGCTGTTTTCTATTTTCTTTAGACACTCCCATTTTTCTTACAGAATCTTCTTCCTCATCAGGATGGTCAAGTTCAAAGAAAAAGTTAGTGACATCATAATAAATAAGGTTAGTCGTTCTTTTGAAATGGGAGATCAGTCTTTTATTAATCCAATTAGTTAAATTCACTCGATAGTTATAGAGAAAGTCTAAAGTATCATAAACATTGTATTCATAGATGTCTTTAATGATATCCGAGTAGTAATCATTATTTTGATTCATGGTAGCAATTTTAGAAGCAGGATTAAGAATTCTTCCATAGATTAAAAGTCTAATAAACCCCATCAAATCAAATTCATAATGAGTGAATTCTTTATATCGAGCAACAAATGGTGTTAAACCAATCTCTTGCATAATGCGTTCAATTAAAGCATTAGCGTATAACTTATTATGACCAATACAATCAGGATCGCCCTCTTTAAAAGAAATATCATATAATGCTCTGATAGGCTTATTATCGACATACTCTTTTAATGAAGGAATAAGAGGGTTACCCTTTTTAAAAGACTCTTTTAATCTTGTTATATAATCAGGTTTACCATCATCAAAAGACTCTAATCTACCTATTGTATAGATAATATATTTCTTACAAGTAGGTTTACCGGTTTTAGTAAAAGCACGTTTGCTTTCCACTAATCTTAAATATTTAGTTCCATTGTTATCGTTAATCTCTATAAACATATGAGCTCCCAATATCTTACGTACTATATATAGTATACATCATAAATGAATAAATGTCAAGGCAAACTTTTAAATGTTTTTAAATCGTTTTTAGGGGTAAAAACAGCAAAAAAGCCCTGTTTTCAAGGCTTTTGATGGTTTTTATCATGAATTGTAAGTACATAATTATACAAAGATTTTATATGGGGTTACTGGCAAACTCGGGACGGATTAATTGAGTATTGGGTAATTGAAAATAAGGTAAAAACTTTTGCGTAACACCAAAAATTGTGAAAGGAAACGCATGATTCTTGCAATATTCCTGGATGAAATCAATTCCTTGCTGATATGG
>JAQVOS010000059.1 GCA_028702495.1 Bacilli bacterium | reverse complement strand
TATCATTTTTACCACCTTTTTTACCTCACAATCTAATAGATTATGAGCATAGTTTAACATAAGGGGTGGTCAATTTCAAATCGCTGTTTTTCTTAAAAACTGGTCAATTTCATTTTACCATATACAAAAGATTTTAATTTTATGAATTATTACTATGAAATATCTAAAACTAATAGCAATAATAAATTCAGTAAAGGAATAGGTTTTATTGCAGGGTTATATGAACCATCGTATGTTGATGAAATGAGATGTAGTAATGCAACAATTGGTAAAGAAATCAAAAAAATTGATAAAGGGTATGATTATAAATATTATTTTGATGAAAATAATCGCATAATATTGTCAGAAAAATATTTATCTGGAAAATTAAGCTATATTAATTTTTATTTTTATGTAAATAACTATTTAGAATTTATTCATTATGAAGTCGATAGTGGAATTTATTCATTATCCAAGTCTTATTATGATGAAAATGACAGAATTTGCAGACATATTCAAATTGGTATTTTTGAAAAATATAATATAAGTGAAAATATAATTTATAATGAACACTTATTTAAATATGAAGATAACATAACATATGTTACTGAAATAACACATTATAATCCACCCCAATATTTGATTGGAGATAGATTTAGGGAAAGAACAGAAATTACAAATATGAAAATTATAGATAATATTTTATATTATTTAGATGATAATTTAAATGTTAAAGAATTTTATCCAATAAGATTTAAAATAGTAGATGGTAATAAGGTTAATGTAAAATTGCCCAAGAGAGTACCGATATTTAAGATTATAAAAGAGAATATTATTAAAATATTAGATAAGTGGATAAATATAGATAAATCTGTAATATGGATTAACTGTGAAAGTTCAGATCTAGAAATGCAATACACCACTTTAAAGAAAGATAATGAGGAAAAATGGAACATTGCATATTATGATGCTAATGAAGAAAAGATATTTAATGATTTAAATCATCCACAAGTGTTAGAGAACTTATTATTAAACAACGAATGTAATATAGATGATTTATTAAATGAATCTGATTATTTTGTAAATAAAATGATTAAAATTATTAGAGAATTAAGAAAAGAAGGGTATATAACTGATGATATTACAGTTATATTATCTGATTTAGAAATACGCGATAAAACTTTAGAAATTGCAAAAAAAATTAATAATAAAGAAACTATAAATGGTCTCCTTGAAGAATTCGATTCTTATCTTCAATAATAACTTCAAAATGATTATTTATTAAGTTGAAAAATCACTCCTTATAAAAAGTGCAAATTATGTCGAAAATTCACTATAAAAATGTGCGCATTATGCTTGAAACTCCCTATAAAAAAGTGTATAATATAATTAGAGGTGAGAGCTATGTTTGAAAGAAAAATTTATAATGATATTATTTCCTGGCATGAATCTTTAAAAATTAAAAAAAGAGCTCTAATTATAAAAGGTTTAAGACAAATTGGTAAAACTACAATTGTTAGAAAGTTTTGTGAAGAGTATTATGAAAATGTTGTTTATATTGATTTTATGCATAATACTTCTGTAAAGTCTTTATTTGATAAAGATTTAAATGTTAATGATTTAATAATAAGTTTATCGGCATCTAATTTAGGAGCGAAATTTATTCCATACAAAACAATAATAATTTTTGATGAACTTCAAGAATGTGCTAATGCTAGATCTACAATAAAACCTTTTATGGAAGATGGAAGATTTGATCTTATTTGTACAGGTTCACTTCTTGGTTTAAGAGGATATAATAAAAAAGTATCAAAAGGAGTATCTACTGGTTTTGAAAAAGTAATAACTATGAAACCTATGGATTTTGAAGAATATCTATGGGCTATAGGATTAGAAAAATCTGTTATTGGCTATGTTAAAAAATGTTTTGCTGAAAAGAATCAAGTTATTTCTAATGTTAATGAAAAGTTGATGAAATATTTTAAAGAATATCTTTGTGTAGGTGGACTTCCTGACGTTGTTAATGTGTTTAATTTAACTCATGACTTAACACAAGTAAGAGAAATTCAACAAAGTATTTTAGAAAGTTATAAAGATGATTTTGGTAAACATTTAAATAAAGATGAGGTTCAAGAGATTAATCAAACTGAACTTACTAAGATTATGCAAGTATATAAATCTATCTCAAATCAACTTGCAAAAGAAAACAAAAAATTTCAATATAAGCTTGTTGCAAATAACGCAAAAGCTAGAAGTCATAGTAATGCAATTACATGGTTAGAAGAATTTGGATTAATTTGTAAATGTCACAATTTAAATAATTTAGAACTTCCACTTGATGGTAATAAGGATGAAGATACATTTAAAATATACATAACTGACACAGGGTTATTTATTGCAATGCTAGAAGAAGGAACTGTTGATAATATTATAAATGGAGATTTAAAGGTGTATAAAGGAGCGATATTTGAAAATATTATTGCTGATGCTTTTAATAAAATGCATAAAGATTTATATTATTATCATAAACAAAGTGGTTTAGAAATTGACTTTATTACTAGATATAACAATGAACTAACATTAATTGAAGTGAAATCTAATAATGGTAATGCAAAATCATTAAAAGAAATATTAAACAATAAAGATAAATATGATATTAGTAGTAATTTTAAACTTGCAGATACTAATATAGGAACTACAAATGGAATAATTACAATTCCGTTATATATGGCATTTTTAATTAAATAATTAGTTGGAGAAACTATGGAACTAGTACAACGTATGCTAGTTCCCTTTTTTTGCGTTTATGGTGTATGAAACATTTTGTAGTGTAAATACTTAAAATGAAACATTTCGTAGTAATGACACAGTTTTATAAGTCGATGAGTCCTCTTCAAAGAGGACTTTTAACATTATACCAATCATACTTCTTTCGTTATGAATAAAATAAACCTTTTGATATCCTAAGTCATATGGTATAATACATACGAAATATAAATAAGTGGAGGATACATGAAAAAGTTATTCTATTTCTTATGCACATTAGCATTTATTTTCAACTTAGGAGGATGCAAAGATACCAACATTCACTCCATGACGGTTGATTTAACGGAGCTACCGACCATCCTTACAGTTGAAAATTTTGAGTTATACTTTGTTAAACTTCAAATCATGATGAGTAATGAATCACAAAAAACAGTTTATATCGATGAAACCATGATTTCTGATGAGGATGAGCAAAAGCTGATAAGTCCCGGGACACACGAAATTACGGTTGAATATGAAGGGTTTAAAGCCCAGTTCACGATTCATTTACATGAAGTATTAACAATACAATTTTTAGATAAGGAGGGTAAGAGTATTAGTATTCTATCTGTTCCCCAAGGAACGACTCCAATCGCTCCAACGGCGCCAATCGTTGAAGGACATACTTTTTTAGGATGGAGCGATGATTTTGAAAATCTTCAAGAAAGTAAAATCGTACAAGCTCTCTATGAGCGAATTACAGTACCAATTACTTTTTATGTGGATGATAGCCTCTATCTTTCAACTGGAATCTTCTATGGAGAGGATTTCACTAGTATCCCTACAGTCCCTACTAAAGAGGGATATGTTGGAGTTTGGGATGTTGAAGACTTTCAAAATGTCACAACTCCCATTATTGTTCATGCTGTTTATCATGAAATTAATGATGCTCTTTTTGATACAATCATTTTAGAACTAGATAATCTTTATCTCGATAAAATTGTTGAAGAAGATGTTACTCTTTTATCAGATTTATCAGGGTTTACTTTTGAATGGATCAGTGAAGAACCGAGTTATCTCAGTGATGAAGGCGCCCTTCATCGTCCTTATGAAGACACAATGATCACGATGAATGTACGCATGAACTATCAAGGATTGATCAAAAATCATGAGTATACGTTTCTTTTGAAAGGATATCGTTCTTTAGAAGAGGGTATTGCTTCAGGATATGTTTATCGCAGTTACAATGCTTTGAGTGATGAATTCTTTGATACCATGGATGTCATTTATTGTGCGTTTGTGATGGCTGATGTAGAAGGTGGTTTTTCAAAACGTGCTTCCAATAACTCCTCAGTGGCCACCACGAATCGTAACTTTCTCGAAGATATGTCAACCTATGTCATCCCAAAATCTCATGAAAAAGGGATTTATGTCATTCCCTCTCTTGGAGGTGGAGGAAGTGTCCAACGCGATACGCTTGCGGTCATTGCATCTTCCGATATTCTTCGTAAAGCATTTGCAGCGAATGCCGTGGCTCTCATAAACGAATATGGATTTGATGGCGTAGATATCGATTGGGAAACCCCCACAACGGCTGAAAAAGTCAATTTCACACTCCTCATGATGGAATTATACAATGCTGTTAAACAAAACAATCCCCATCATTTAGTAACCGCAGCCATTGGCGGAGGGATGTGGCAACCCCCTCGGTATGATTTAGAAAACTCTCATGTGTATCTTGATTATGTGAATGTTATGACCTATGGAATGTGTAGTAGTAGTGGAAACTACCAAAACGCACTATATCGTTCAACAACCTATCATGATCAAACGCTTCGCGTTGGGAACACTCTTAATTCTTGTTCCATCGTTGAAACCATCACGATTTACAATAATCTCCAAGTTCCATCATCCAAACTCATTTTTGGACTTGCTTTCTATGGAATGAAGCAATCCTATGAAGACGGTAGTTGGGTTGGAAAAGGCACTGTCTTTTATACAGCCATTAAAAACACATATTTGGCAAGTGGCAATTATGCTTCTTATTATGATGAGAATGCCGGTGTCCCTTATCTTCTCAGTAAGGATCGTTTGACCTTTATTAGCTATGATAATCCTCGTTCCATTGTTGAAAAATGTGAGTATGTACTAGATAATCATCTTGCTGGAGTCATGTATTGGGAAAATGGATGTGACTTAACGGGTGATTTGGTTCACGCCATTGCTGTTGGTCTCAATAAAGAATAACATAAACTCCAAGAAAAGATTTTTCTTGGAGTTATTTTTATAAATAAGGCTTATTTAATTTAAAAGGTTGTAAAGCATTCATTTCCATGATATAATGGATATCAAAAAAATGGAGGTAATTTATGAGACTATTTTTAGGCACTACATTTGTTATGGATAAACCCATCGTTGTTATCATTGTCGCTCTCATCATTCTTGTGGTGTTAGCTCAATCCGTCTTTTTCTTGATAAAGGCGATACAAAGTGGTAAGAAAATGGGGATTGATTCGAAGATTATTCGCAATACCATTCAAGGATCTGCCCTATTTACCATTGCACCAGCCATCTCGATTTTAATCGGTGTGGTGGTGTTGATTGGTGCATTGGGGGGGTATGCCCTTCCTTGGTTGCGATTAAGTGTGATTGGTTCCCTCACGTATGAACTTACTTCAGCAGAAGCAGTGACTGAAGTTCTCGGTATCACCACCATTACCAATGGCAGTGAATATGTAACCGTTGCTCTTGTGATGACTCTTGGAATTGTTGTTGGAATTGTTGCTGTTCCATTTGTATGCAAACCCATCTCAGGGCGTATCGATAAGATGAAACTCAAGAATACCGAATGGACTGAATTACTGGTGACTGCAATGTTTATTGGAATGATTAGTGCTTTCTTGGGATTTATTTTCTCAGATGTTTTATCAGGTTTAGAGGGCTGGATTCCTGTTTTTGTCATGCTAATATCAGCAGTCACGATGATTATCATGGGGTTAATTATCAAGATCACAAAACTAAAAGTTTTAGAAAATTATGCCATTCCCATTAGTATGGTGGTATCGATGCTGTGTGCTCTTCCCATCACACATGCGATTATCGGGTAGGTGACTATAATGAAAAAAGAACGTTCATTTATCGAAAATCTTCATGTATGGGGTAAAACATGGGGTATTGTTGCCGCAGTTGCCATCATCAGTTTTCCCTTCTTACTTATGATTATTTACCAATCAGGTCCAAACTGGAAAGGATTAATCAACGGCTTTTTAGCAGTTGTTCCGATGTTTTGGGCGGTTGGGACCATTGAAATTTTCACCTATATTCCGATGATTGGAGTAGGCGCCAGTTATCTATCATTTGTGACAGGAAATATTACCAATCTTAAAGCACCTGTTGCTATGACGGCATTAGAAAATGCGAAAGTGAAAGCGGGAACTGAGGAAGGCGAAGTCATCACGACAATTGCTGTTGCCGTATCCTCCATTGTCACAACTCTCATCATTGTCGTTGGTGTCATTCTCATAGTTCTTATTAAACCCGTTGGAGACTTCCTACAAAGCGAAGCCATTGCTCCTGTTTTCAACAATGTTCTTCCTGCCTTGTTTGGAGGATTAGCGGTTGTTTACGTGTCTAAAAACTGGAAATTAGCCTTAGCGCCAATGATGTTAATGTTAGTTTTATTTATATTTATTCCTTTCCTCAATGCAAGTACCGTTGGAATCATGGTTCCTGTAGGAGCCGTTCTCACAATTCTCGTGGCATGTCTGCTTTATAAGAGGGGAATAATTGGTACCCAATATCGAAAGAAAGGTGAATAAGCATGTTTGAAACAATTGGAATAATTTTAGGAAGTCTCCTCATTATATTAATACTGGTGGTATTGGTTCGTACACTATTATTTGTTCCCAAAAAACGAAAAGCAATTGAAGGTATCCCCCTCAATTTTCCCGCGGATGAGGCCATTACGAGCCTTCAAGAAATGATTCAGTGCAAAACAATTTCCCATAAAAATGAAGTAGATGAGGACATGGGTGAATTCTTAAAATTTGAAGCTAGGTTGCAAAAAAACTTTCCTCAAGTTCATGCACACACAGAACTTTTAAAAATAGGAAATAAAAGTTTACTTTATAAATGGAGTGGAAAACAATCCACGAATACTCCCACTGTTTTAATGTCTCATTATGATGTGGTTCCCGCTAATGAAGAACTATGGGAAGTTGATCCCTTTAGTGGTCTCATAAAAGATGGATACTTATGGGGACGCGGAACTCTTGATACCAAAGCAACTCTTAATGGGATTATGAGTGCAGCGGAAACTTTGATCAAACAAGGATTTGTTCCTGAGAACGATATTTATTTTGCCTTTGCAGGCAATGAAGAAGTTGCTGGAACAGGAGCCCCACTCATCGTTCAATATTTTGAGAAAAAGCACATCACGCCGAAACTCGTTGTTGATGAAGGCGGAGCGATTGTTGAAAAGATATTCCCGGGAGTATCTCGTCCTTGTGCTTTGGTTGGGATTGCTGAAAAAGGAATGCTTGAGATTGAATTGGTCTTAAAATCAAACGGAGGCCACGCTTCCGCTCCCAAACCACACACGAGTGTGGGGGAACTCGCCCAAGCATGTGTCAATGTTGAAGCAAAGCCCTTTCCTAAGAATTTATCCATCCCTGCTAAACGAATGTTTGATATTTTAGGAAGGGAATCCAGTTTCATATATCGAATGATTTTTGCGAATTTATGGTTATTTAGTGGTCTACTGGATGCTCTTTGCAAAAAGAATGGGGGAGAACTAAATGCCCTCATGCGAACCACCATGGCCTTTACCCAAATGGAAGGATCGAAAGCCAACAATGTCATTCATGGCGGAGACAGCATTTACGATGTCATTCATCAAGACCAGTTAGATCACCTTCAGAAAATCTACGATAATC
>JAQVOS010000058.1 GCA_028702495.1 Bacilli bacterium | reverse complement strand
ATATACAATTTTATAATACAGAAAGGATCCAAGCAAAATTAAAGAGCTTGACTCCGCTAGAATATCGGAATCAAGCTCAAGTTGCTTAATTTTTTTGATATTTATTCCTGTCTACTTGACAGATACCCGTTCATAATTCTGCCTTTTTTATAATTTAAAACTCATATACTTCTTTCATATTTTCAAGCATCTTTTACCATATCCTCAACATTATATTTTGCTTCCCACTTTAATTCTTTCTTAGCTTTATTCACATTTGCATAACAAGTAGCTATATCACCAGCTCTTCTTGAAGTGATTTCATAAGGAATATTTACCTTATTCACGCTCATAAAAGCATTAACAAGCTCTAAAACTGATGTTCCTTTTCCAGTACCTAAGTTATAAATATTAACACCTGTTTTATTAGCCTCAAGCGCTGCAACATGACCTTTCGCAAGATCCACCACATGAATATAGTCTCTTACGCCTGTCCCATCTATAGTTGGATAGTCATTTCCAAAAATATATAGTTTATCTCTTAATCCTTTCGCAACTTGCGTGATGTATGGCATCAGATTATTAGGAGTCCCATTAGGTACTTCTCCAATTAGTCCACTTTTATGAGCTCCCACTGGATTAAAGTATCTTAATAAAATCACATTTAAAGTAGGATTTGCTTTTGCCACATCAGTTAGAATACGTTCACTCATCGCTTTCGTTTCACCATAAGGATTGGTTCTTTCCATGAGTGGTGCCTCTTCATTTAAGGGAGAGACTCCATCACCATAGACAGTTGCTGAAGACGAAAAGATAAACTTATTGATACCCTCTTCTATGGCAACTCGCGCTAGAGTAATCGTTGATAACAAATTATTGTAATAATACATGAGCGGTTTCGCAACACTTTCACCCACTGCTTTATATCCTGCAAAGTGTATAATGCCATCAAATTGATGTTTCTTACATAATTGTTTTAATCCTTCATAATTAGTAGCATCCATTTTTACAAACGTTGAAGGTTTATGAGTGATGGCTGTAATCTTGTCATGGGTTGCTTTTTGTGAATTATATAAATTATCGATAATGACCACTTCGTGACCTTTTTCCAAGAGTTCTACAACAGTATGGGATCCAATATAACCTAACCCACCTGTAACTAAAATTTTCATGTTGTTCTCCTTAGATAATCAATTGAATATATTCCACTTAATACATATTGTTTTAGTAATCTTATCTCAATCTTTGTTTGATTACTGAACAATTAAATTATATAACAATCAAGAAAAATCTACAAGGGAAATATGAAATATTTTTAAGAAAATCTATATAAAAAGCCTTGAGTTTTATCTCAAGACCTTTTATTGATAGTAATTAATAATTATTACTTTTTATCTTTTAGACTTATTCAGTCCATCCTTCTGGGAAGTACTTCCATAACATATTCATAACCAATACTTGGTTAGAAACAGTTATTGTAACAGATGCTAATGCTTCAACATTTACATCATTGATATTTAAACCTTTACCAGCTTGGTAAGTAGGTGTGCCGGAAACATCTTTATAATATCCAGAAAGTAATGTTCCGTCCCAACCATTGGTATTAATATAACTCACTAATGTATCAATCATAGTTTGCCATGATTTTCCAGGTAACATTTCTGGATAAGATTCATATTTGCTTTCGGCATCCCATGCAAACACTAAGTATTTAGTTACATTGGTTTCATCGTATTGATCAGTAGATTTGTCAATGTAGTTGAAGTAATGAGCATCTAGTGATACATCAGAAATTTTACCTTCTTCATCGATATCGCCTTCAACGAAATGAACGCAGTTGGTTTCAGCATAAACAGCAGAAACTTTTCCATCAATTGCTTTTTGGATGGCTTCATTTGCAAGGGTTACATAATTGTCATGAGTAATGGTAGCAGATGCAGCTGGTAATTCAGCAACAACTCCACTAGTTAGCCAGTTGTTTTCAATGATAGTCGCTTGAATGAACCATTCACCGAGTTTACCATTTTTTTCCATTCCATAGCTGTATTCTAATTCTTTCTTAGATTGAGCATTGAAAGCAAAACTGACAGCGGTAATATCGAGGGCATTTTCTGCATTTACAGTAGCAGTTGCTTTGGATTGAATTTCATCAATGTAGAAATCAACGATTTCATCATTACGAATTTCAACACGTACGAGTGATAATACTGGAGCAGTCACTTTAACAGTGGCATTTTCAGCATTCTTAAAAGATGAGCCATCTGCTAAATAAAGAGTCGCTTGATTCGTAGAGAGTTCCCATGCTACATAAACTCCATCGGCTTTGTACGTTCTTTCTTCTTCTTTGGGTGTACAGCCAACAATTGCGAGTGTTAAAAGAACAAGGGCGATTAGACTAAAAATTTTTTTCATATTTCCTCCTATTTTTTAGTTCCGTCAATATTATATCAAAAAATGATGGGATTGTCAAATATATAATAAATGTAATTGCTTACAGTGATTTAGTCTTTGGGAAGACTATTTAGCCAGTCCCGAATGGCTTGTTTTTGATCTACTTTTGCAGGTTTACACGATTCTTCCGTTGCTTTCCCATCAACAATCGCTGTTGCGAGTCCATTACAACCGGGGTATCCACAAGCACCACAGTTATATCCAGGAAGCATGGAAGTGAGCGTTTCAACTCTCGTATCTACCTTCACATAAAACACTTTTGCAAGAACTGCAAGGACCACGCCAAAGAATAATCCGAGTCCTGCCATTAAGGCAATTGGAACAATTAAATTTGTGATACTTAAAATCATACAATCCCCGCAAATCTAGCAACAATCATTGCCATGAGTCCTGCTGTAATAAGGGCAACGGGAATTCCTTTAAAAGGAGTTGGAATCGGTGAGGTTTCCATCTTTTCACGCAAAGCAGAAAAGATATAAATCACTAAAAAGAATCCAAATCCTGAAGCAAAGGAATAAACAACCGTCTTCAAGAATTCAAAGTTTTGTGTGGTCACGAAGGTTGCCATACCGAGAACAGCACAATTGGTGGTAATTAAAGGAAGATATATTCCAAGGGATTTGTATAAACTAGGAATCACTTTCTTTAAGAACATTTCAATGATTTGAACAAGTCCAGCAATGACGAAGATGAATACGATCGTTCTCATGTATTTGATTTCGAAGGGAACCAAGAGATAGTGATCAAGAACCCATGCAACGATGGCAGAAATGCCAACAACTAAGGTCACTGCAAGTCCCATTCCGACCGCTGATTCCCTTTTGGTGGAAACGCCCAAGAAAGGACAGGTTCCTAAAAAACGAGATAAAATGACGTTTTGAATTAAGGTTGCTTCAACGATCCAAGCAATAATACTCATTTAGTTTCCCTCGCTTTCTTCTTCATTGTGATGGCAGCTACCACACCAAATAAGACGCCTAAGACGATATAAGCTCCGGCTTTACTTGTAAAGAAGGTCGTAAAGTATGGTATATCAGTTCCAACAAGGCTATTAAAATCAATTTTTAAATCTTTCCAGATGGTAATAATGCCTGTTCCTAAAAACTCCCGAATGAAAGCAATAAGAGCAAGGATCATGGTATAACCAATGGCCATACCAACGCCATCGACGATACTACTTACGACATCATTTTTTGAAGCGAAAGCTTCTGCTCTTCCTAAAATGATACAATTCACAACAATAAGAGGAATAAAAATACCTAAGGTTGCATGAAGCGCAGGTAGATAAGCAAGCATCACCATGTCAACGATGGTGACGAATGTTGCAACGACTAAAATGAAAATCGGAATCCGAATTTCATTCGGAGTAATTTTTCTTAAGAGTGAAATAAAGATATTACTCATGACTAAAACAAATAAAACGGCAAGTCCCATTCCTAATGCATTTTCGAATTTATCGGTAATGGCTAGGGTAGGACATAATCCAAGCATTGATACGAGTATCGGGTTTTCTGAGGTTAACCCTTTCAAGAAATTTTGTTTTTGATTCATATTAGAAACTCCAATCATGGGCTAAATAATGAGTGGTTGCAATAATAACACCCATGACGACCCCTTTACTAGAGACGGTTGCTCCACTGATGATTTCTGGATTTTGATTTGAAAAATCATCTATAGAGGCATTGTTATAAGTTAATACATCAACGTCCTTAAAGAAGGTCTTATAAACATCAAAATCCATATCTTTCCCATGAGTTGTTAAAGGGGTAGAGGTAATCGCAACATTGATGATTTTATTCGTAGTGACATCAATCGCAACAAGTTCTTTCATTACAAGGGTTCCGTAGGCGGCAGTTTCAGTCCAATAAATGACTGCTTTTACAACGTCATCTTCATAACCATAATAAACTTCTTTCACGCCATTTGGAAGAGTTCCCAATTGATCGGTTACAATCTCAAAAGTATCACAGGTAGGAACAAGTGCTTCGAGTTTGGGCTTTACCTCACGAATTTCATTTTCAGCAATAATTGGAGCGGTTATGGAATTGACTAAGACTAAGAGTCCTCCTAAAATTCCACCAATGATTAATAATAATAATCCATAATGGATTGGTTTTGGCCATTTACTCATTGTCCAAGACCTCCTTCAATAAAGGCATATAAAACATCACGAGCACCAATGACGCCAACGGATGTATAGGTTGCTCCGGTAACAATCGTGATTTCATCACCTGATACAACAGCACTAAAGACAGGATTGAAAGATCCTCCCGTATAGGCTTCATTATACTCCGTATCATAGGTTTCACCTGAGATATTGGTGGTAAATGTCAAAATCGTCTTTGTGGTATCATCGACGGTTGCCGTTGATGTCAGGACTGAATTATAAAATCCTCGTGACTCAATAAGAATCGTCCAAGTGGATCCTTCTAGGGTTGCTGAAGTGATAAAGTTTGTTACACGATTTTTAAGAATGGTTTCCATCACAAGGGCTTCATGTATCGGATTAGAAACGGCAACAAGCGCATAGGAATTATCCACAACGACCGTGACGGTTTCTTCGCCGATTAAGAATTCATAATTATAATGATTAAGATCCGTCACATCTTGTCCCTTAGATACAAGGACAATATCACTGGGAGCGGTAAAGTCAGTATCTTGATCATATTGCTTCCGAATGAGCTGCATAATCTTCTGAATGCCTGTTGAAGTGAGGGTCACCCCACTAAAAACATCCACATCAAAAGATATTTGTGTCATATCTTTATCATTAAATTGATCCATAAAAGTAGCACTTGCAAGGAGTTGACCTTGATAGGATGGTGTTTCATTGGATGCAAGAATCTTCATAGCGACAATTTTATGAGTCGCAACATCAATCGCAAAAGCGACTTGTAAACCACTTTCCTTGCCTTTGGTTTCACCTGTATAAATGATGGCAACCAAAGAACCCGATTTATTCTTCACATCTAATTTTTGAATGATGGAGGTGTCCCCATTTGTAAGGAAGGAAACGGTATCTTCTTCCATGGTGTGGGCACCAAGTTTATCAACTAAATGAATAATACTATCTTGATCTTCATTAAGGGTGCGTTGTTCTTCATTGATCGCGAGTTCTGCAAATCCACCCACCACAAAGAGAAGGACAAAACCTAGCAAAAAGAATATGAGTTGTTTTTTCATATTACACTCCAATCTGCATCAACGTAAATCCGAAGATGGCGAGTATCGCGACACCGAAGATGCAATAAGTGATGATGACTTTTTTTGAGAGTCCACCCACACGGGCCTTAGCCATAGAGCGATCAATTAATGGAGCCATCATATTGAGGAATAGAATCGAGGTTGCAACGCCTTCACTCATATCACTTGCAAAACGTAACATGACGGTAAGACTAGCAAGGAGGAGGGCAAAGACCACTTTTCCATTCGGCGTCCGCGGGGTTGTGACCGGTTCCGTTGCCATGAATACAGCACCAAAAGCAAGTCCCCCATTAAAGAGCTGAAATAAGGGATAACGAAGATCGAGAGCATAGCCTCGAGTAGCTCCGATGATATAGGTGAGGACAAAAACACCACCCAAATAGAGGACAGGAACACGCCAATTAATCACCTTTCGAACGATTAAGTAAACACATGCAAGTATACAAAGAATCGTACTGGTTTCAGCGATGGATCCTGGATGAAGACCAAATAAGAAGTTTCCCATATTTCCATAAGGAGCGATGATCTCGCTTAAACTCAAATTTGGATTCCCAAAGAAATGGGTTAGAGGAGTGACTCCGGCCTCAATGGCCACTTCACTGGCATTGAGGTAACCTCCATTACTGGTAATGACCCCATAATAGGCGGTCATCACGAATAAATAACCAATGAGTGCTGGATTAAAGAGGTTATAACCAAAGCCTCCAAAAAGGAGTTTTCCAACTACGGTTGCAAAGACACATCCCAAGATCAATACCCAAATAGGGGTATGAAGGGGAAGAATCATGGCTAAGAGTAAACCTGGAATCACAGCAAAGGATTCCTGAAGCCTTTTCTTGAGGTCTTTTTCCTTCATGAAAATCATGAAGTAGAGTCCTTCAATGAGGAGGGAGGAAGCTCCCCCAACAATGACAAAGAGTAAGGGGTATAACATTCCAACAAGTCCTACATCCCCAGCAATATAAGGCATAAGCCCGTTTTTAACCCAAGCAAATAAAATTAAAGGAAATAAAGCAATTGAAAAATCCTTCATCATTCGACTGGTCGATACCGATGTATCCGCCTTACGAATGAAAGGTGCTTTACCTAATGGAAATTTACGTTGTGCATTCATACATTCCACCTACCTTTTGAGGACTGTTTCTCTTGCTTTTGTCGTTGCTTCTGTGAGTTCAACACGAGAAGGACAAATATAAGAGCAAAGTCCACACATCATACATTTATCTGCCTTTAAGGCAATCATAAGATCTTTATCTTTTTTATCAACCGCATTTTTAATGAGGATGGGAGATAAGAACACGGGACAAATTTCAGTGCATTTTCCACACCCCATACAAGGAAGGGCTGGAGCTTGGCGCTCTTTAGGAAGAACAATGATACCTCCTAAACAACGATTAATGACAACATTATCAAAGAGGAGAGTGCGACCTGTCATGAGACCCCCCACAACAAAGCTAGCTGCATCAATGCCTTCCGCGTAACCACCAATGGCATGAATCACATCACTTGCTAGAGTTCCAATCTTCACCCAAACATTTTGGGGATGAGCAAGACCTTTACCCGTAAAGGTTACCATCTTTTCAACTAGTGGTAAATTGGTCTCAATTGCACTCGCAATAGCGATTAAAGTAGCAACATTATTGACCAAAGCTCCCACCTCTGAAGGGAGTGTTCGGTAAGTTTTATTGGTTACCCGTTGAACAAGATATTTTTCCCAACCGGCTGGATAAACATCCTCGACAGGAAAAATAGTCACACCTGGAACCAAGTGTTCTTTAAGAAGTTCAATTGCTTCAACTTTATCTTTTTTGATGCAAATAGTTGCATGCTCTGCTCCTGTCATCTTCATGGCATATTGAATGCCTCTTATAAGAACTTCAGGATGTTGTTTTAGGGATACATAATCGGTTGTAAGATAAGGTTCACATTCAACCGCATTCACAATGATGGTATCAATCTTGCAATTAGAAGAATACTTCACATAAGTAGGGAAGCCACTTCCTCCCAATCCCACAATCCCACAATTCTTTACAATCTCAACCATTTGTTCAGAAGTGAGATTATTGACGTCATTGGGTTTAATGGAAGGGTCAAAAGTTTCTTTGAAATCATTCTTGATTTCAATCATATTGACCATCATTCCTGATGAATGCCACATCTTTTTAGCAATGGATG
>JAQVOS010000057.1 GCA_028702495.1 Bacilli bacterium | reverse complement strand
AGTTGCCTTTTTTATATTCGTACCAAACTATAATAAGTTAGATTTGTCTGCTTACAGCGGAAGTAGATATTATAGAGTAATAAGATATAAAGAAATTTATAATTTTTTAATAAGAAAAAGCATAAGCGATTCATATTACATTGATTTTTGCAATGCCTTATACAAGCATACAAAAGATATACCTGTTGACTATAGTGAAATTGTAATGAATTACCTAATTAAGCAAATTCAAAAACACAAAAAATGATGATTTTTTTATGCGATTATTTGATGCCGTTTGCAAACTGAAAAAAGCACATGACAAGTATCTGCTAGAAAGAATTAATCAATATGATGAAAAATGGTATAGTTAAGATTTGATGTTGGAATAACTCAATATAGTAGACTCCCAATAGTGGAGTCTTTTTCTTTGCGTTTTTAAATGGGTGCGAAAAAAGATACTTATACCAGTGCTTTGAGTGATAAACGATTCTGGATTTGGGTTGCACTTCCCGTTTTTGGTCATTATTTATGGGATTTAATTGCATTTAGTAATATGCCAGAATTTTTGTTAACCATTTTCTTTATTATAATTCAATTGGGATTTATTGTATTAATGATTTTACTCATTCGAGTGATTATTCAATCAAACTTAAAACCTAAAGATATCTCCCAAGAAATGGTTGTTGAAGAGATTTTTGAAAGTAAGCTTGGAGAAGAAGTACCAAAAGAATAACACTATAACATCACTTTATTGGATGTGAGAATATGTAGTATAGATTATTAATTCATGATTGGTGAAAACAATGATAATCATCGGGAATGAATAGTATCACAAAAATCTAATGATGCTTCATTTCAACATTTATAATAAAAATGATTGATAAAAAAGTTATAACAAACATAATATGATATCTCTAAAGTAGATAGAGAATAAAAACAAAGACAATATCAAAGGATTCAAGGAGAATATGTTATTTGTTCCCTCTGATAATAATAAAAAATTTTGTTCTCGAAATGCTTTTAGAAGGTATCATATTTTTATTGGTAGGAAAAAATTCACAAAAGAAGACAATGTTCCTAGAGATAATTGACTTAAATCTTATTCCCGAGTATAATATTTCATGACATCGGGAAATAGCTCAGCTTGGTAGAGCGCTAGGTTCGGGACTTAGAGGTCGCGGGTTCGAATCCCGTTTTCCCGACCATTATAGAAAACTATAAATTCTTTTTCATTTGTTAGTGATGATATAAGAGAATAAAATGATAAAGCCTTTTTTAATCATATACCCTTATATCATTAGAAAGAAGGATTTCTATGGAACCTATTTGGGTTGAAGATGTCAAAAGCCGCATAAACCGCAATAACACCCTCCTTTTCACAAGCCTTTCCCCCTGTCTTAATACTTTATCGCGTCTTTTTGCCACCCACTCTCATCAAACACTCATCTTATGGGCTTTTACGTGTGTTTCTGGTCCTTTGAGATTTATGCAAATAAAATATCCTAATGTTTCCCCCTTATTCACCATCGATGAGATCTGCAAGAAGTGGTCTCAAGGTCTCATTAAAATGAAAGAAGCCAAAGCAACGATTTTAGCTTTACACCATGAAGCAAAATGCTTAATGGATTCAGTGGACGCCTCTATATTCCACGGGATTGCCCAAGCCTACTCCTGTATTCATACCCCTACGCATGTCCTGGGACTTCCCATCTATGAACTAACAAGCCTTGTAAGACACTACGGGTTGCCAAGAGCCATTCCATATGTAGAAGAAAAAGTAAGAGAGTATCAAGAAACACTCCTAAAAGTTGCAGGTGAGACGCATCTTTTCTCATGGGCTTCCTTTATTCACTAGTTAAAACGTTTGAAACAGCTGATCAAACAATTGATTAGCTGTTTTTATATTAATGAAGTATCACTTTACCAACAAATCTAGATTTATGATATAATAGATTTATGGAGGTGATTAAATATCAAACCCCTATATATCAATAAAACAATCTATGAATTAACGAAAGATCATCCTGGACTCCTAGATATTTTAGCAAATCTTGGATTCAGTGACATCACAAAACCGGGTATGGTGAATACCGTTGGCCGAATTATAAAACTTGAACAAGGCTGTCGCCTGCGAAAGATAGATTTTGAATGGTTAAAAAAAGAGCTAACCCAGTTGGGTTATACGATTAAGGAGGATGAATCATGAGTGAACTCATTAATAACAGTGAGGAAAGACAACGGTTACTCAAGACTATTATTAAGAAGATCCATGAAGGGATGGATTTAGAAGACGCAAAGATTGAATTTAGCAAGCAATTCAAAGATGTCTCAACCGAAGAAATCATGACAATGGAACAAGGCCTTATTAAAGAAGGCATGGCGATTGAAGAAGTTCAAAAATTATGTGATCTTCACGCGGCTTTATTTGAAGGATCTATTTCCGATATTCATAAAGCCCAAGACATCACGAAAGAATTGGGACACCCCCTACAAGTGTTCCTTGAAGAAAACGAACGGATTGAGACTTTGATTGCAAATGAAATTGAACCTTATTTATCTCAATCAGGAAAGTCCATGATTCTCATGCTTCGCGTCGGCTTTGATCGATTGGCTGAAATCCATAAACACTATGCTCGAAAAGAATATCTCTTCTTCCCCAATCTTGAGAAAAAAGGCATTACAGCTCCTCCAAAAGTGATGTGGGGAGTGGATGATGAAATTAGGTCTGATCTAAAAGCCGTTCAAGCCATTCTAAATAATTTAAATCAAGATGAATATATTTTAAAAGAGGAAATCCATCTTTTGCTTCAGCGCATAAGAGATATGATTGTGAAAGAAAATAACATCTTAGCGCCGATGCTCATTGAAAACCTTGGATATTTTGACTGGATTTTAGTGGATGCATCAAGCGATGAAATTGGGTACTTCCTTGATATTCCGCATCATCTGTGGAAGAAGAAGCAAGCACCCGTTCAAGAGGTAGAAGTCCTCCCGCAAAATGTAGGCCAAGTAAAACTTCCTAGTGGGGCCATGAGCTTAGAAGAACTCGACTCCCTCCTAAACACCCTCCCCTTAGACATCACATTTGTTGATAGAGAGGGCCATGTTCGCTACTTTTCACAAGGGAAAGAACGCATCTTTGATCGCCCCCTCACAATATTAGGACGCCATGTCAGTATGTGTCATCCTCCGGCATCGGTTCACATTGTGGAAGGAATCATTGAATCCTTTAAAAAGGGTGAGAAGGATCATGAAGACTTTTGGATTCGAATGAAGGATGCCTTTGTCTACATTCGTTATTTTGCCGTACGAAATAGCAATCACGAGTATTTAGGAACCCTTGAAATCACCCAAAACATTAAGCCCATCACAGAGCTCCAAGGTGAAAAACGCCTTATTACAAAATAGGAAACTAGAATCACAAGAAAAAATGCATCAAAAGATGCATTTTTTTATGAACTCCTATTGACACTGTATTATCTGTATGATATAATACAGATAATACAAGGAGGGAACTATGAACTTTCAGTTTAAAAGTAAATCAATCCTTTATTTAGAGATTTATGAACACTATAAGAAGTATATTGAAGCGGGTGTGATTCCGTGTGATGAGCGTCTTCCTGCCGTTCGTACCCTTGCTTATGAACTGGGAATTAATCCCAATACCGTTCAACGTGCCTATACCGAACTAGAAAAAGACGGGTATATCAAAACCCTTCCTAAAAAAGGCGTATATGTTATATACAAGAGCACGCCTACCCCCCAAAGAGTACGCTTCATTCAAGAATTAACAACCTGGAAAGCTCAAGGATTAACCAAAGAGGAAGCACTTGATGCGTGCTCAAAGGTATACAAAGGAGGAACCCATGATTAAAATTCAAGAACTCACCAAAGCATTCGGATCCAATGTGGTTTTAAAAAATCTCAACTTAACCATTCCTGATGGAACCATTTTTGGACTCGTGGGTATCAATGGAGCTGGAAAATCCACCCTTCTTCGCTTACTTGCTGGCGTCTATCAAGTCGATCAAGGATCGATTACCTATGATGATCGTCCCATTTATGACGAAGAAGAAGTGAAGAAAAATATCTTCTTTTTACCAGAAGACCCCTATTACTCTGTCAGTACCACGGGGGATAAACTGCTCGCCCTTTATAAAACCTTTTATGAAGTAGACGAAGCTTCATTCTATCAAATGATTCGGCAGTTTAAACTGGATTCCACCCTTCCCTTAAGAAAATTCTCAAAAGGGATGAGGCGACAAATGTTCATTGCCCTTGCGATGGCGTGTAAACCTAAAGTCCTCCTTCTCGATGAAGCCTTTGATGGACTAGACCCCTTAGCCCGTCTTGCTTTTAAGCGAAACCTCATTACTCTTTCTGAAGAGAATAAGACCTCTGTCGTGATATCGAGTCATTCCTTAAGAGAACTTGAAGATATTTGCGATTCCTATGGGTTACTGGATCATCAAACCATCAGCTCAAGTGGTGAAATTGCAACTGAAATTGAAAAAATTCATAAGATTCAAGTTGCATTTTCTGAAGAACATACCGAGGCTGACTTTAAAAATCTTGAAATCCTTCACTTCGAAGCCACAGGCCGCATTATTCGCCTCGTCATTAGAGGCTCACTTGAAGACGTCATGAGAGAAATCAACACCATGAACCCACTTCTCATCGATGAAATCCCCATCGATTTTGAAGAATTATTTATGGTTGAAGTAGAAAGCAAGGGGTACCTCCAATGAGAACGAAGTATTTCTTATATGAACTAAAAAGCCATTTCTCTCGCATAGTTGTTATGAGTGTGTTTGCCAGCGCCATTGTTGTAATCAATATTTTAAGTGAAATCGATCGAACATCTGGTTATTTAAGGAATTCTGTCCTTGGATTATTCCTCTTTGTTCTCATCGTTTTAACCCTCTTTATTCCGATTATAAACTTTTCTTTCACAAAGACACGCCGTAGTACGGATGAATTTTATAGTCTCCCCATTAGTAAAATGAATCTCATCTTTGTAAAGGGGGCAGTGAGTGTTCTCGAAGTCGTTATTCCTTATACCCTATCGTTCTTCTTAGGCTATATTCTCATCCTCCTATATGGAAGTGAACTCTATAATGGCTACTATCTTTTATTCTACCTTGCATCACTCCTTGTGGGAATTAGTATCTTATTTTATATGATTTTCCTTTATATGCAAGGGAACACCCTCCTTGACGGATTGATAATTATGGGAATGGGAACCCTCGTCTTTGTTGCTACCATTGGCTCCATTCTCTTTATTCTCAATATTAATTTTGAAATGATCATTTTTACTCCATTCTATTGCTATTATCATTTAAGCCAATTGTTTAGTAGTCTCATTGAAACAGGAACGTATCATATCGGTACGATAGGCACTTATAGTTATGTAAACAACCTTATTGAACCCATCATAAGTTATAGTCTTACCTTCCTTTTAGGAAGCGGAAGTGTGATTCTTCTATACTTTCAAACCAAGAAAAGCAAGGCAGAAGAAGCAGAAGATTTATCAACTTCCTGGTTTGGCTACAAAACCATGATTCCCATGCTCATGATTGGATTTCTTGTGAGTGCTTTTGAGGGCGTTGCCTTCATTGTTCATGCTTTTATCATCATTTTAGCCATCATTATGACCATGATTGAACATCGTTCCTATAAATTAAGTTGGAAAACTTGGGGTCGTTTGGGTCTCTATCTCCTCGCTTCCATTGTGATTAGTATTGTTTTTTATCTTTTCACGTACAATCAATCGATGTAGAGCCCAAAAAGGCTCGCAACTTTACCTCCATGAGAGATGCTCTCATGGAGGTTTTTATTGCTAAATCTTGCAAATAATCACTCTTTGTGATAAAGTAAAATGAAGGAGGATTTACCCATGGACTTTCATGAAACGATTCTTAATAGACGAAGCATTCGTCGCTTTACGGACTCACCTGTTCCCGAAGCAACGATCCTAAAACTCTTAGAATATGCATCAGCTGCTCCCTCTGCGTGTAACCGCAAACCTTGGGAGTTTTATGTTGTGACGGAGGAAAAGTTCCTAAGTCCCTTACGTAAAGCATCTCGCTTTACGAACTATATCTCCCCTTTAAACATTGTTGTGTGTGGAAACACAAGGCGTTCCCTTCCCCTACAACTCTCATCCTATTGGATTCAAGATTGCTCTGCAGCGATTGAAAACATCTTACTCGGCGCAACTTCTTTAGGACTAGGCGCCGTATGGTGTGGCTTACTTCCTCAAGTACGCCCTCAAGATCGCGTTCGTAAAATTTTATCGCTCCCTGAACATATAATTCCACTGGCTCTCATTCATATTGGCACCCCTTCAGAAGCAAGACCTCCTCATGAAGGCCTTGACATGAAGCGGGTTCACTTTGTGAAAGAGGGCGCGCCAGTGGAAGAAGACGAATAGAAAGGACCTCTATGGAAAACCAACCCCTCTTTTTACCAATGACCCGCGAAGAAATGACTAATCGTGGATGGACGCAAGCTGATTTTATCCTCATCAGCGGGGATGCGTATGTGGACCATCCCAGTTTTGGCATGGCCATTATTGGCCGTGTGCTTGAAAACTTTGGATACAAAGTGGGTATCATTTCCCAACCGCAAACTGATGATGATTACTTAAGCTTGGGTCTTCCTCGCCTTGCCTTCCTGATCACCAGTGGAAATATTGATTCTATGGTAAATCACTACTCGGTCGCTAAGAAACGTCGGAGTAAAGACTACTATACCCCGAATGGTGAAATGGGAAAACGACCCGACCGAGCAACAACCGTCTATTCCAAGAAAGTACGACACCTTGCTCCTCAGGTCCCCATCATTTTAGGAGGAATCGAAGCATCGCTTCGCCGCCTATCCCATTATGATTATTGGTCCGATCAAGTTCGCCCCTCGATTTTAATCGAGTCGCAAGCAGACTTACTCGTGTATGGCATGGGTGAAAAACCGATTGTTGCAATTGCGGATGCCCTCGCGAGTGGACTCGCAATTCAAGATATTATCTATATTCGCAACACCGTCTATAAAACCGCATCCAAAGACGCGATTAGTTTTGATGCGATGACGCTTCCAACTTATCAAGCAGTGAAGACCGATAAGGCATCCTATGTTCTAAGCTTTAAAACTCAATATGATCATACGGATCCTTTCCGTGGAAAAGCCCTGATTGAGGCCTATCCTGAGGCCTTTATCATTCAAAATCCTCCCGAGTTTCCGTTATCACAAGATGAACTCGATCAAGTCTATCACCTCCCCTTTGCAAGGCGCGCTCATCCTCTGCTCGAAGCTAATGGTCACATTCCCGCAATTGATGAAGTGAAATTCTCCATCATTGCCAATCGGGGTTGTTATGGAGGATGTCACTTCTGTGCTCTGACCATGCACCAAGGACGCATCATGCAATCCCGCTCGAAAGCATCCATCGTTGAAGAAGCCATTCAAATCACCCAAGATCCCGATTTTAAAGGCTATATTCATGATGTCGGTGGGCCCACTGCAAATTTTTATCGCCCTGCCTGTAAAAAACAACTCATTCGCGGAACGTGTGTCGGCAAAGAATGTATTGGATATACTCCTTGTAAGAACCTAGAAGTCAATCATAGTGAATACTTAGATATCCTAAGGACGGTAAGATCCCTTCCGAAGGTCAAAAAAGTCTTTGTTCGAAGTGGCCTTCGTTATGACTACATTATGTATGATAAAGATCCGACCTTCTTCCAAGAATTGGTCGAACATCATATCTCTGGACAACTAAAAGTTGCTCCTGAGCATGTCGACAATCGTGTCTTAGTCCGCATGGGAAAACCATCCCGCGAGTTGTATGATGAGTTTGTTGCGCGATATAAAGCCCTAAATCAAAAGTTTCATAAAAACCAATTTCTTGTACCTTATCTCATCTCATCTCATCCAGGAT
>JAQVOS010000012.1 GCA_028702495.1 Bacilli bacterium | reverse complement strand
AACGTCAAGAGAAATGATAAAAAAGCAAAATATTCTTTTTTGATAGTATAAAGGTCTATTTTGCTTTGTTTTATTGGTTATTTTGATATATAACTATTTTATAGCATAACAAGTGTCAAACTCGGGTGATTTGCAGCCACGGTATTGAGGGTAATGTTGGTTTCATATATTGTTGCAACACCATGATTGTTTCGTGTGAACCATTGAATTTCCATAATTTAACCTCCTACGAAACTATTATACAATAATATTCAAAAAAATACAAGACATTTATAAAAATATTTTTAAAATCGTGACGTTTATGAAAAAAATGTTGATATATAACTTTTTTGTGATATAATATTAAGGAAGTCATGCTGGAGGCTCTTATGAAAAAATCGAAATTATCCATTAAAAAGCTCATTCTTATGGCAATATGTATCTTAATTCCTCTGTTATCTGGATACTTTATTGCGACTTATGCGTATAATCGTTATCAACCATATTACTTTTCAGAATATATGGATTTAGTGGAAGAAGATACCGAAGCAAAACTTGAAGCTTATTTAGATTACTATACTTATTCATATGATAAGATCCCTTATTATGAACAAGATGTCATGAAAGATGATGTAAAAGCCCTAACATTTAGAATCTATCGCGCGATATTGACATCTCAAAAACTAGATAATGAACAAGAATTTTATACATCCTATGACCTTACGTATATTTTTGTTATTTTTGATATCAATTATGAAAAGCTGATTGAGATTCAAGATCCAACCGGAGAGACCGAACTTCATTACAATACAATTCCAACGATTTATATTCGTCTAGAAGACACTGAATATCCAACAACCTATAACGATACCCTCACCATGAGTATTCCTCAAGATATCGTTCTTATTCAAGATTATAATTCTTCTCCAGAAGAAGATTCTCGTGGAAAAGAAATGAATAGCCGTTACTTAAAATGGGTCGAAAAACAAATCAATGTCAATTATTCTGATTCCATTGAAGTCGAAGTCTTTATGACCGATTCTTTAACTGAGGAAGAAGCTACCTATCATTCTACCATCCTGACAGTTACTAAAAATGATTTTTATCAAGCCTCAAGTCAACTCGACTTCAGCGCTTATACTAGGGGTGCTGAATCAGATCTCGCTGCGGCAGGATATTTAGCTCATGTCATTAAAACAAAAATTTGGTGGCAAAGCTTAATTGCAATCGTCTTAATGGGACTCATTTCCTTTAGTTTCTACGTTGTATGGAATGCAGAAGAAGCACAAAACACTCAAAAGAAAGAGAGTAAAAAATAGATTGCATTCGCAATCTATTTTTACATTATCCTATGGAAATATTAGAAATTGAACGAGCCCTTCAAAAACGATATTGCTCTCGCTTATATGCTCCCTTTATTAAAGCCCTTCAAACCTATCAAATGCTTGAGGCGAACGACCGAGTTGCCGTTTGTATCTCGGGAGGTAAAGATAGTCTTGTTTTAGCGAAATTGTTTCAACTATTAGAGCGGCATAGTGACTTTCCTTTTACTGTTAAGTTTCTATCCATGGATCCAGGGTTTACCCCAGAGAATCGTCGGCGTTTAGAAGAAAACGCAGAAGTCTTAGGGATCCCACTTCAAATCAAAAGTTCTGATGTTTTTCAAGTTGCTGAAAAACTAGATCGCGAAAGACCTTGCTATATGTGTAGTCGGATGAGACGGGGGTTCTTATATCAATTTGCGAAAGAGGAAGGGTGCAACAAAATTGCCCTCGCCCATCATTTCGATGATGTCATTGAAACCACCCTCATCAATATTCTCTATGCGGGATGCTATAAAACGATGATGCCAAAGCTGAAATCTCAAAACTTTCCTGGGATGGAACTCATTCGTCCTTTGGTATTCGTGGAAGAAAAAGACATCATTCAATATATAAAGTATATTGAGATTGAAGCCATCAGTTGTGGTTGTAAAATTGCCTCCAAGAAACTTCCTTCAAAGCGGCAAGAAATCAAAGAACTGATAGCCTCGCTGCGTAAGATTGAAAAAAACATTCCGATGAATATTTTTAAGAGTTCAGAAAATGTGAATACCAATTGCTGCATTCGCTGGAAAGATAAAGAAGAATACATTCATTTTTTGAATCGATATAAAGATCAAGTGAATGAGGAAGAGTGATAAAATCCATATCTCTTATTTTGAGAACATTTATCCAATGAGAAAGAAAGATATCAAATCAACAAAAGACACTCGAAGGAGTCGTCTTTTTTCTTAAAAAAACAACTTGATAATCAAAGAAATCATGAGTATAATATAGAAGGCGTAAATCGCAGAAATCCTACGAAAGCGTTTGTATGAGCATGGATATTTATTTATTCAACTCGTTGTGGTATAATAAAGAAAAAGTTATCAATTAGGAGGATAATATGTCAAACAAAAAGTATGTTTATATGTTCACGGAAACCGATGAAACTATGAAAAATCTTTGTGGCGGGAAGGGAGCAAACTTGGGTGGAATGACCAAATTAGGGTTACCCATTCCTCAAGGTTTTACCGTCACAACCGAAGCATGTACTTTGTATTATGAAAACGGGGGAAAGCTTACCAAAGAAGTGATTGATGAAATCGAAACAGCGTTTGCTAAATTAGAGAAAATCACAGGAAAAGAATTTGGAAATCCCCAAAATCCATTATTGGTCTCCGTTAGAAGTGGTGCCCGAGTCTCCATGCCGGGAATGATGGATACCATTCTAAATTTAGGACTCAATGAAATAGTAGTTGCAGGCCTTGCAGAAATCACCCAAAACCCAAGATTTGCTTATGACTCTTATCGCCGTTTTATTCAAATGTATTCTGACGTCGTGATGGGGTTATCAAAAGCGCGTTTTGAAGAAATCATTGATGAAATGAAGCGTGAAAAAGGAATTGAATTTGATACCGAATTTAATGCTCATGACTTCCAAGAAATGATTGCGAAATTTAAAACTTTCTATAAGAAAGAATTGGGAAAAAATTTCCCAGACCAACCCAAAGACCAACTCTTTGGTGCCATCAATGCGGTCTTCCAATCTTGGGAAAATCCACGTGCTAACTATTATCGTAAGATTAATGATATTCCTTCTAATTGGGGAACTGCTGTCAATGTTCAATCCATGGTTTATGGAAACATGGGAGATACTTCAGGCACAGGCGTTGCCTTCACAAGAAATCCAGCAACAGGTGAAAATAAGTTGTATGGTGAGTTCCTAATGAATGCCCAAGGAGAAGACGTTGTTGCCGGTGTTAGAACTCCAGCACCCATCGCTAAATTAAATGAAATATTACCTGATGCATATCATCAATTTGTTGAAGTATCACAAAAACTTGAACAACATTTCAAAGATATGCAAGACATTGAATTCACCATTGAAAATGGGAAATTATATTTACTTCAAACTCGTAACGGTAAGAGAACAGCTCAAGCTGCATTAAGAATTGCTGTTGATATGTTTGAATCAGGCATGATTACCAAAGAACAAGCCATAATGCTTGTTGGTCCAAACCAACTCGATACATTACTTCATCCTCAATTTGACCAAAAAGTATTAAAGACTGCTAAGAAGATTGGGGAAGGATTACCTGCTTCTCCAGGTGCTGCTTGCGGAAAAGTTGTGTTTGATGTTGATACAGCCATTGCTCTCGTTAAAAAGGGAGAAAAAGTGGTATTGGTTCGTCTTGAAACTTCTCCAGAAGACATTGAAGGAATGCATGTTTCTGAAGGCTTCTTAACTGCTCGTGGTGGAATGACCTCTCATGCAGCCGTTGTTGCTCGTGGAATGGGAAAATGTTGCGTCTCTGGATGTAAAGGTCTCATTATCAATGAAGAAAAGAAAGAATTTACTTTAGGTGGACAAAGATTTACCGAAGGCGACTTCATTGCTCTTGATGGTTCAACAGGTATCGTGTATGGGCAAAAAGTTCCAACCGTTGCCGCTACCATTTCTGGCGATTTTGAAAAGTTCATGAACTGGTGTAATGAAATTAAAACGCTCAAAGTTCGTACCAACGCTGATACTCCTAAAGATGCTCGTCAAGGACGTGCTTTTGGGGCTGAAGGAATTGGACTTTGTCGTACTGAACATATGTTCTTTGAAACAACTCGAATCAAAGCTATGAGAGAAATGATTGTTGCTGACAGCGTCGAAGAACGTCGTCGTGCTCTTGATAAATTACTCCCAATGCAACGTAGTGACTTTGAAGGAATTTTCGAAGCAATGGATCCATATTCAGTGACCATTCGTTACTTAGATCCCCCACTTCATGAATTCTTGCCAACAGACCCAGCTGATATTCAAGAAATCGCGGATGAACTTGGAATCTCTTATGATAAGTTAAGTGCAAAAATTACATCACTTCATGAATTTAACCCCATGATGGGACATCGTGGATGCCGTTTATCTGTTTCTTATCCTGAATTAGCAGAAATGCAAACTCGTGCTGTCATTGAAGCTTATATTAATGTGAAGAAACGCAACCCCAACTATGCTGCTGAACCAGAAATCATGATTCCTCTTGTTGGAGATGTTAAAGAGTTTAAGTATGTTAAGAACATTGTTGTGAAAACAGCTGATGAAATCATTGCTCAAAGCGGAATGACCATTCATTATCAAGTTGGAACGATGATTGAAATCCCACGTGCAGCCCTTCTTGCAGATGAAATCGCCCAAGAAGCTGACTTCTTCAGTTTCGGTACCAATGACTTAACCCAAATGACATTCGGATTCAGTCGTGATGATTCTGCAGTTTTCTTAGGTCATTATTATGAAAAACGTGTTTATGAATTTGACCCATTTGCAAAACTTGATCAACATGGTGTTGGGAAATTAGTAAGCATGGCATCTAAATTAGGTCGTGGTGCCAATGAACATCTTCATTTAGGTGTTTGCGGTGAACATGGTGGAGAGCCTTCAAGTGTTGAATTCTTCCATAATGTTGGACTTGATTATGTATCTTGTTCTCCGTTCCGTGTACCCATTGCTCGTCTTGCTGCAGCACAAGCGGCTGTCAAAGCAAAGAAGAATAAATAAACCCAAAGAACTAGAGAAAACTCTAGTTCTTTCTATTAATAGGCATTTATCATTAAACTAAATAACAGTCATATTAAATAATTCATTTATTCTATAAATATTTCAACAAAAATTATTGCATTATATTTCAACAAATTAAAATATATGTTATAATGTTTGTGTTAATCATGAAGGAGGAACATATGAATAGTATTCATGACATTTTAAGCAGTAACAAAGTTGTACTCATTGATTTCTATGCTGACTGGTGTGGACCGTGCAGAATGATTGCCCCGATTATTGAGGAAATCAAACGGGAAAAAGAAGGTATTGTGAAAGTAATGAAAGTCAATGTAGACGAAGAACCTGAACTTGCAGAACAATACAAAGTTATGAGCATTCCGACACTTCTCATCATCAAAGAAGGGAAGCTTGTAAAGCAACTTGTTGGTTATCGCTCAAAAGCCGATATTCTAAATGCACTTGATGCCTAAGGTAAAAGAGTTTTACAATCTTGTAAAACTCTTTTTCATTGAAAAAAATGTTGAGATTGAGTGGTTCTTGTGCTATAATAGTTCTACAATTGAGGTATTATCATGAAAAAACTACTCATCCTAATTTTATTTCTCTTTGCGCTAGTTGGGTGTAAAACAAACCAACCAGGAACCATGACGATGGAAGTGGATCTAAGTGCCATCACAGAAGGAATGAAAGTATCTGAATTTGAATTGAGCAATATCGTTCTTCATGTTACGTATCCTAATGGAAGCAAAGTGAATGTTCCTGTTACATCAAATATGCTATTTCAAAGCGATCTCAACAAACTAGAGACTGCAGGAGAACATACAATAACCATTCAATATAAAACACTCGAACAGGTGGTTGTGATTACCCTTGAAGAAGATCCTATTGTTACTATTAATCCAACTGCCATTACCATTACAGGACCTACAACCGTTAAGGTGGGACAAATGATTACCCTAAATGCAATGGTTGCTCCTACAACTGCCCCTCAAACTCTCATCTGGGAAAGCACGAATACCGAAATTGCTACGGTTAATGAAGGAGTTGTCACAGGCGTATCAACTGGGAATGTCACCATTCGCGTTATTAGTTTTGTATTATCATCCATTCATGAAGAAGTTGTGATATCAGTAACACCTTCGACGATTACTGACAATTATGAAACCTATTATGATTCCGCCGAAGGTCTCGATGGAGAAGCCCTAAAAACTGCGCTTCATAACATCATTGATGATCATCAAACCTATTCTTATGATTTTGCGAAAACAGCACTCAGGAATACGGATGAAGATCCCAACAATTCAAACAATGTTATTCTCATGTATACTGGAAGAAGCCAAGCAAAAACAGCATTTGGAGGAAATGGCGATGATTGGAATCGTGAACATACATGGCCAAAATCACACGGGAGTTTTGGAGAAGTAGCCCCTATGGGTACAGATCTTCATCATCTTCGTCCCACTGATGCCTCAGTCAATTTAGAAAGAGGTAACAAAGATTTCGATAATGGTGGTTCGCAAGTAAATGACACTTATGGATTTGAATCAAGTTATTGCTATACTGATAGTGATTCTTTTGAACCTCGCGATGAGGTAAAAGGGGATGTCGCTCGTATTATTTTCTATATGGCTACTCGTTATGAGGGCGATAAATCAGGAGAAGTTGATCTTGAACTGGTCGATCGAGTGGATACCAGTGGTCCTGTTTTAGGAAAACTATCAACCCTTCTTGCATGGAATGAAGAAGATCCTGTTGATGATTTTGAGAGAAATCGCAATAATGTCATCTTTGATTACCAAGGAAATCGTAATCCATTCGTTGATCATCCAGAGTTTGCCGATATGATCTGGGGAAATCAGCCACTTGAATCCAATTTTGATATCAAAGTTTATCAAATATCATCTGTGTGTGATGAAAAAAGGAATTATATATTCATATAATTCCTTTTTCATTAAGGATTCATTAATTGTTCGCGTTGTATAATATATGTGTATAGGGAGGAAGGGGCCATGAAAGCAACAAAAAAGTTCATTGAGTCTCTACTTTTCTTTGCTTTATCCATCGTCTTACTAGTTGCTTCATCACTCGCTTGGTTTGCATCACAAAATGAAACCGATGTAGATGAAGTCGTTCAAACGGTTGGTAAATATGACATTCATGTTGTTTTAGAGGTGAAAACAAGTCATGCCCCCATCTACGATGTAATTGAATCCGTCGAAGAATTGGAAGCACTACTTGCATATTCTCTACCCAATGACATCTATGATTTTAAATTAACAATTACAAATCAAAGTTCATCAGCAATTGATATCTCTATCGTCTTTAGTAATTTTATAAGTGAACCTTCCATTGAAGGTTATAACATGCTAGATGTCTTTTATTTAGTTGATGGAAAAGTGACGATACAAGATGCATTAGGAGAAGCCTTAAGTCAAGTAACCCTCGATCCAATTAGCGAGATACCTGTGGAACTTGATGAATACTATTTGGAATTATATCGCTTTAGTAATTTGGTTAGTACTGATCGACTCACCGTTTTGGCGGACTACCCACTACCCTATGAAGCAACACGCGTTGTTTTATACACCATTCAATTTGATCGTAATACTGAGAATGTCGCTTTCGAAGAAGCGCAATTCTCAATTAATACAATAGAAATTTTCATGAAATAAAAGGGAGGAAAATATTTATGAAGAAAATTAAAAAGTCCATTTACTTAGTTATCATTATGTTGTTAGGTGTTGTCGGTTTGACAACCTATGCAGTCACTGCATGGTTAACAGACACTGATACTTCAGGTCCACAAACCTTCACTGTTGGTGATGTTGAGTTTGCTCTAAGTGGAGCAGCAACAACTGTTACTCCTGTTGTTCCTGGACAAGAACTAGTTGCAACAAAATACACATTAACCAATGCGTCTACTGTATCAACAGAACTACGTGTTAAAATTACCATTGTAACTTCCTATCCATCCGTTGATGAGGATGCGAAAAGCCTTGTTTTAATGACTTTGGGAAGTAATTGGGGAACAGAAACAGATGGCTACTACTATTACTCTGTTAGTTCAAATCCTATTATTGTTGCGGGAACCCAAGCACTAGATTTCCTTACTAGTTTAAAGCTTGATGGTAGTAAAGTGGGAAACCCATATACAGCTGCCACTTTTACAGTGACCATTATGTTTGAAGCAAAACAAGCAGACTATGTGACATGGACCGAATTAGGTTCAGCTTCTATTGACTTCACAACTGGAATACCTGCTGTATAACAATGAAAATTATTCGCTGGATTCTTCTAGCAATCGTTTCAATCTTTCTTATACTCACATTAGGAGCTCGATTATTTGGAGTGCAATACTATGTGGTACGTACGAGTAGTATGCACCCTAGTGTACCCAAATTTTCTTTGGTATATATCAAAGAATTAAATCCAGCTGATGTATTGGATGAGATTCAAGTTGGCGATATTATTTCAATCGATACGGGGGGAACGCTACCTTTAATGCATCGCATCATTGAAATTGATGGCTCAACGATTACTACCAAAGGAGATCATAACGATACTGCTGATGATCCAATTAATAGTGAACAAATTATAGGAATCATGATTTTTTCAATTCCTGTATTAGGATTCCTATTTATGAGCGTGTATCCTTGGATTATTATAACATTGCTTATCATATTGTATTATGGCATTCGATATGTGATAAAGGAGTTGAAGAAGGCATAGGAGGTGAGCAATATGAATGGACGCTTAAAGTTGTTTATGCTATTTTTAATGATGATTTTAACCGTGTTACTAACTGTATATGTTACATATGCATGGTTCAATGTCACTAAAGAAAGCAAACCTATTATTATAACAACAGGCTCTGTTAAACAAAACTCTCATTACTATGTTGGAGTTGATTCTAATTATGATGGCTTTCTAGATAAAGATGAGAATGATCAAGATATATATCAAGAAGTCTTTCAAGGTGGATTCACAATGCAATCTGCCATCCCTGGTCAAATATTCACCTTTAAACTTGTCATCATAAACGATGGTACCGTTAATGGTGATTTATCCGTTATAATGAACGATATCACTGTCATAGGAGAAGCCGAAGAGGGAGTAAGTTTACTTCAATACTTTGAGGTATCCTACATAAATCCTACTACTTCTTTCCCGATTGACATTACACTGGACAATCGAGTCAATAATGATATTCTTCTTTTCTCCGAGTTAACTCTCTTGGCAAACACAGGATATTTTGAATTCGATTTTACCATTAAAGCTCTTGACACAATTCCCACCAATTTAGGTGGTGTCCAATTAAAAATTTTAAACTACATCATTAGTTTAGTTCAAACAGATATGGTGTAAAATAAGCCATCGCTTTAGATGGCTTTTCATATTTTAACTCTTCTTTTATCAAATGTTAATGAAATATATAAAACCGTCATAAAGATTCCCTTTTAAGACGGTTTTATTTTTTTGATTCTTGTTTCTCACAAAGAACCATAATATATTGTTTGACTAATTCTAATTCTTCATCAGGAAGTTGACTCATGGCTTCATATACATCTTGATGATCATGCGATGTTATAGGTAGATAATATTGTGTATTTCCGACGAGATAATCGATGGAAACATGATAGAAATGAGCGATATGAATAATGGTATAGGTATCAGGCTCACGACGCCCCTGCTCATAATTTGCGTAAGTTGTTCGACTAATACTTAAATAGGAAGCAACATCTTGTTGCGTCATATGATGGTCTAATCGTAGCCGACGCAATGTTTCTGATAGTTTCATATCTTCCCCCATAAACAACATTTCCACTTGAAAATATTATACATGAGTCAAAATGAAACACGAAGAAATGCGTCAATATGACGACAAAATACAAAATTTATCTTGACAATCGAAAGTTCATATACTATAATATCGAAGTCAATAAATCCTTCATTGACGGGAATTGTTTTATCGATTCCGTACAAAGATTCATGATTGTCATCGATTCAGCAATCATGAATTTTTCTTTTAAAGCACCCAATACCAAAAAATGGGGTATAATATATACAAGAAGGTGACACAAATGAAATTATTGGTTTTCGTTTTAAACAAAGTAGAATGTTTGGAAAAATTATTAAAAGAATTTGCCTCCAAAAATATCAGTGGCGCAACCATCATTTCTTCTACAGGAATGATGCATGAACTGATGAATTCGGAAGATATTGGTATCATAGGCTCATTCCGTCATTTTATCAATAGCCAGCGCAAAGAAAATAAAACATTGTTTATGGTCGTAAAGAAAGAAAAAATCCCCGAAGTATATGCAGCCATTGAACACATTGTTGGAAGTCTTGATATCCCCGACACTGGGATTGTCTTTACCTTACCCATCGATGACTTGAAGGGGTTTAAACATTAATCATGATATTTTTAAATCAAACAAATACCATTTACCTCGCTTTTGCCGGTGCGGTGATTTTAATTGGTCTTCTCTTTGGCAAGCTTGCAAAAAAAATACGTGTTCCCAATGTAACGGGATATTTGGTGGGCGGACTCATCATGGGACCCATTTTAAAACTTTTAACAGTAGATTTTCTGTCAAGTGAAGTCTTAGATGCTTTAGATATCATTCCTCAAATTGCTTTAGGTTTTATCGCCTTTACCATAGGGAGTGAATTTCGAATTTCGTATTTTAAAAAAGTGGGAGCAAAGCCCCTCATCATTGCGATTTTCGAATCTTTTCTTGCCATCATTGCGGTTTTAGTCGTACTCATTATTCTAAAGGTTACAGGAGTGATAGAGGCCTCCTATGAATTTATCATCATTCTATCTGCCATTGCTGCAGCCACGGCTCCAGCAGCAACCTTAATGGTAATCAAACAATACAAAGCTCGTGGTGAAGTGACAGAAAACCTCATGAGTGTGGTTGCCCTTGATGATGCAACTGCCATAATCTTTTTTGGCCTCATGGTCGCAGTTGCTCAAATGTCTGGGACACAAAGTAGTAATATCGCTTGGAGCATCGCCAAACCATTCGTTGAAATCATTGCTAGTTTGGTTGTTGGCTCGCTCATCGGGATTATTTTTACTTTACTCATTAAATGGTTTACAGGTCGAGGAAATCGGATCAGTGTTGTGATTAGTATGATTTTAATCACGGTTGCACTGGGTCCTATCATTAAAACCTTTGCTCCTGATTTTGAATTTTCGACACTTCTCTCTTGCATGATGATTGGAGCAGTATTTACAAATCTTGCTCCGGAAGAAGATTATAACAAAGTAATGGAGCTCGTCGATCGTGTGACACCCCCCATCCTCATTATGTTCTTTGTTATTAGTGGTGCTGAGCTCAACCTTACCGTACTCACAACCGTGGGAATTATGGGAGCCATCTATATCATCTTCCGTGTTGTCGGGAAAGTTGTTGGATCTTATGTGGGCGCAGTGATATCAAAATCTTCTCCTGCTGTTAGAAAATATTTAGGCTTTGCCCTTATTCCTCAAGCAGGGGTTGCCATTGGTCTCACCATTGCCGCTGACGCTATTATTCCAGAACATGCACCCGCTATTCGTGCCATCATTTTATGTGGAACGCTCATATATGAACTATTGGGTCCGTTTATTACTAAATATGCTTTGATAAAGGCAGGAGAAATTGAACTTGAACTCCCAAAGAAAAAAGAACTGGTTAAATAACCGGTTCTTTTCTTGTTAAAATTCACAATTATTAGGTGTACGTGGGAAGGGGAGAACATCACGAATATTCTCAACTCCAGTAACATACATGATGAGACGTTCAAAACCAAGCCCGAATCCTGAATGGTACACTCCTCCAAAACGACGAAGGTTGACATACCATTCCATGCTCTCACTCGGAACATGCATGGCTTCCATCCGTCGAAGTAGATAATCAAGACGTTCTTCTCTTTGAGAACCGCCAACTAGTTCACCACTTCCAGGAACAAGTAAGTCGACAGCCGCAACTGTCTTTTGATCATCATTTAAGCGCATATAGAATGCTTTAATTTCCTCGGGCCAGTTGATGACAAATACAGGGGCTTTGAAATATTCATCGGTCAAATATTTTTCATGTTCAGATGCTAAATCATCCCCATAATCGATACGATTTTCCCATTTACGACTAGCTTTTTTGAAGATTTCAATGGCATCTTTATATTCACAACGAACAATCTTGGAAACTACCAATTCTTCGAGCTGTTTAATCTTTCCTGGAGCAACAAATTCATTGAAAAATTGAAGTTCTTCTTTTGCATTTTCTAAAATAAATTGAATCACATATTTCAACATTTGTTCAATCAAATCCATGTTGTCATTAAGATCCGCAAAAGCGACTTCTGGTTCAATCATCCAGAACTCAGAGGCGTGTCTTGTAGTATTAGAATTTTCGGCACGGAAAGTGGGACCAAATGTATATGCCTTTTTAAAAGCAAGGGCGAAGGTTTCGGCTTCAAGTTGACCTGATACAGTAAGATTTGCTGATTTTCCAAAGAAGTCTTGTGAGTAATCAACTTTACCATCTTTCATGGGAATCTTATTCAAAGGAAGAGTTGTTACTTGAAACATTTCTCCTGCTCCTTCAGCATCACTTGCTGTGATGATGGGAGTATGAACATAAACAAATCCTTGTGTTTGGAAGAAATCATGAATGGCACGAGCGAGTAGGCTTCGAACCCGGAAAACAGCAGAAAACAAGTTAGTTCTCATTCTAAGGGTTGCTTGTTCTCGCAAAAATTCACGACTATGACGTTTGGGTTGAATGGGATAATCCTCAGGAGAATCCCCCTCAAGAATCATTTCTGATGCATGAATTTCATAAGGCTGTTTTGCTGTGGGGGTAAGTTTAACATTCCCCACGATGGTAATTCCGCACCCAACGCGCCACTTTGATACTTGATCAAAATTAAATAAACTCTTATCATACACAATTTGAATGGAGGTATGAAAAGTTCCATCGTTAAAACTGATGAATCCAAAATCTTTTTGATCGCGATTGGTTCGAATCCAACCTTGTAATTTTACACTTTTGTCAGAATAACTTAAATAATCTTTTTGTAAACATTTAACATCCATTTTTTTACTCTTTTCCATAAAATTCCTCCTATATAAAAAAAGTCCATGATGCTTTTTCCTAAGGACGAAAACATCGTGGTACCACCTTAATTCGCAAAGAAACTTCGCGCACTCATTAGCACTCATAATGGGAGTCACCAGCTGGGTCTACTTCATTCTTCCAGCAGCATCAAGGTGTTTTTCATGGAGTTGATGTATAAGTTTTCACTCTTCTTATATCCCTAAATTTCATCAGGATTCCATTACTCGTCTTGTTAACGCTTATAAAACTATACTTATTATAGCATAATTGCAGTATTTGTCAAGGGATTAAAAAAGTGAAGTACTAAAAATAAGTTCAGTACTTCACTTAATAAATAGATGCTTAGCGATTCATGGCTTCCTCAACGGCAACAGCAACGGCAACAGATGCACCTACCATTGGATTATTTCCCATTCCAATGAGACCCATCATTTCAACATGAGCTGGAACAGATGAACTACCAGCAAATTGAGCATCGGAGTGCATTCTTCCCATCGTATCAGTCATGCCGTATGAAGCTGGTCCAGCGGCCATATTGTCTGGATGAAGAGTTCTTCCAGTTCCTCCTCCTGAGGCAACTGAGAAATACTTCTTATCCGCCTCTAGTCTTTCTTTTTTGTATGTTCCTGCGACTGGATGTTGAAAGCGAGTTGGATTTGTTGAGTTTCCAGTAATGGACACATCAACGTTTTCTAGCCACATGATGGCAACACCTTCGCGTACATCATTAGCGCCATAACAGCGGACTCTACTACGATCTCCCCGAGAATATGCAATTTCTTCGACGACTTTTACTTTCCCTGTAAAATAATCAAAATCAGTTTTAACGTAGGTAAAGCCATTGATTCGAGAAATAATTTGTGCAGCATCTTTTCCTAATCCATTTAAAATAACCTGAAGAGATTGTTTACGAACGCGATTAGCAGATTGAGCAATTCCAATAGCTCCTTCAGCAGCGGCAAAGCTCTCATGACCTGCAAGGAATGCGAAGCATTTTGTGTTTTCGTTTAACAACATCGCTGCGAGATTACCATGTCCTAAACCAACTTTTCTATCATCAGCAACAGAACCAGGAATACAGAACGCTTGTAGTCCTTCACCAATTGCTTTTGCTGCATCAGCTGCTTTTTTACAATCTTTTTGGATGGCTATCGCTGCTCCTAAAGTATAAGCCCAGGCGGCATTTTCAAAGCAAATGGGTTGAATTGCTTTTACGATATCATAAGGATTAAAACCTTTATCAACACATATTTTTAATGCGTCATCAAAATCTTTAATATGATATGCTTCCATAACAGGTTTGATTTGATTGATTCGACGTTCATAGCTTTCAAATGTAATTGACATATTGATTTCCTCCTTATTTCTTCCGTGGATCAATGATCGTTGAAGCTTCTTTATATCTTCCATAAGAACCAGAAGCTTTCTCTAGAGCAGTAACAGGATCCATTCCTGCTTTTACATAATCCATAAATTTACCCATATGAACATATTTATATCCAATGATTTGATTGTCTTCATCTAATGCTTGTTCTGAAATATATCCTTCAGCAAGATTAAGATATCGAGCACCTTTATCGAGACTAGAGTAGATAGTACCAATTTGACTAATTTGTCCCTTGCCTAAATCTTCAAGACCCGCACCAATTGGAAGTCCGCCTTCTGAAAAAGCAGTTTGCGTTCTACCATACACAATTTGAAGAAATAATTCTCTCATAGCTGTGTTAATCGCATCGCAAACCAAATCGGTATTGAGTGCTTCTAAAATAGTTTTTCCAACAAGAATTTCACCAGCCATTGCTGCAGAATGAGTCATTCCAGAGCAGCCTATCGTTTCAATGAGCGCTTCTTGAATAATTCCTTCCTTCACATTGATGGTCAATTTGCAGGCTCCTTGTTGGGGAGCACACCAACCGATTCCGTGAGTTAATCCAGAAATATCTTGTATTTCTTTGGCCTTTACCCATTTTCCCTCTTCAGGAATGGGAGCAGGACCATGATTAACACCCTTCTTAACGCAACACATGTGTTCTAGTTCTTTCGTATAGATCATTTCGTTTCCTCCTCTTTTCATGATCATCTAATTCATTTATGTGAATGGATTTTCCCCTTTGAAAGTCATTGAAATTAATTGATATCACTTATCCTTTGTAAAAACGATCTTCAATATGATATAAAAAAACCGATGATACTACGAGTGTTCCCCATAGAAGTCATCAGCATAAAGCGGTTTTCATCAGTGAAGGGAGTACTTCATTCCCGAAAAACATTATATCATACAATGCTATTCTCGTCAATAACAGGTTAGACGATAAATAATAAAAATTGATCTTGTTACCATGAACAAGATAGGATGGGATACACTTGTCTTTCCTTCTATAAGAGTCTATTGATGAAGAAATAAAGTCTCACATAACAACTCCTCTTCTATAAAAAAATGATGATATTAAGAAATCAACATAAGAAAACAAGAAATAAAAAATTATATTACTGAAAACGTATTGACTTTTTTTTGTGTTCGTGTTATGCTTATAAAGTAATTTGAAACGACTTTGATGTGGTTTTCTGATAGTATTACTTCACAGAAATCAACAAAGAAAACCAGTAAACATATCAAAATTTCATTACAATTTTTAAGAGTAAGGAGGTCCACTAATGAAAACAGGAACAGTGAAATGGTTCAATGGTGAAAAAGGTTACGGCTTCATTAAAATGGAAGACGGAAAAGATATTTTCGTTCATTTCTCAGCCATTAAAACCCCAAATGTTAAAGTGCTTCAAGAAAATCAAACTGTAAGTTTTGAAGAATCTGAAGGTCCACGCGGTCCACAAGCAATCAATGTTGAAATTCAATAAAGGTTGATGTTCTCTTTTAAGAGGAAAAAAGGTAACTCATAAGATTGTGAGTTACCTTTTTTATTTTCTTCATTTCAACAATCCAAACAAAAATTCAAAACACCTTTAATATTTATAAAATCTATGCTATAATAGGTTAGAAAATCTATTTTATTCAAGGAGGGGCGCATGGCATACAAAGCATTATATCGTACATATCGTCCTCAGTTATTCCACGAGGTGGTTGGACAAGATGCGATTGTAAGAATGATTCAGAATGCAATCGCAAACAATAAAATATCCCATGCATATTTAATGTGTGGTCCACGGGGAACTGGTAAGACAACGATTGCCAGAATTTTTGCGAAGGCCTTGAATTGTGATCATCGCGAAAATTTAGAACCTTGTGACAAATGTGTCTCCTGCCATGAAATCAGCGACAGCATGTCACCTGATGTCATTGAAATCGATGCTGCCAGTAATAATGGTGTCGATGAAATTCGCAACATTCGGGATAAAGTAGGATTCTTACCAAGCGGAGCCAAATACAAAATCTACATCATCGATGAAGTTCATATGCTCAGTACAGGTGCTTTCAATGCCCTTCTAAAAACCTTGGAAGAACCTCCCAAACATGTGGTCTTTATTTTAGCAACCACTGAACCACAAAAGCTTCCCGCAACCATTGTCTCACGTTGCCAACGCTTTGATTTCAAATATGTATCGATTAGCGAAATTTCACGAAAAATTCGTGAAGTTTGTAGCAAGGAAGAAATCGAAATTTCTGAAGAAGCTGTTAATGCCATCTCTGAATCTGCTGAAGGTGGTTTACGGGATGCCTTAAGCATTCTTGATCAAGCAATTTCTTATGCAGAAACACAAGTGACCATCGAAGAAGTCAATGTCGTCACTGGTAATTTAAGCTCTGATAAACTAATCGAACTCACCACTCAATTTGAAGAAAAAAATGTCAACTCTGCCCTTGAGATTATTGACAATCTCATCAATATGGGGAAAGAGGTCATGAAACTTGTCAATGGCCTTCTTCAATTTTATCGCGACTTGTTACTCTATAAAAATGTCAATTCGGTCATGTACACCAAATACATTTTCGAGAAGCAATCGTTTCAAGAATTAGCAGCCAATCTATCTCCAGAAAAAATCTTCTTTTATATCGATGTTTTAAGTGATGCTTTAGCCAAAATGAAGTATTCCCAAAATCCTCGGATTTATCTGGAAATTGGGATTGTAAAGATGATTAATGTATCACGGGAAGATTTGAACTTTTTAAATCGGATTGAACGTTTAGAACAAAAAATTGAACATATGCCAACCGGTGGCTCTAGTGAAGGTGAATTGCCAAACCAAGAAAAAGTGGAAATGATTGCCATGAAACTAGAACATGTTGTCAATGAATTCAACAAGTTGGAACTTCATAAACTAAAAGAAAAGTTAGATGATTTTGAAAGTCGTCTTGCTTCAAACCAGGGAGTAACAACAACCTCCATTGATCCATCCATCACTAAAGACATCGACCAAATCAAAGAGACCGTGTTAATCCTTAAGACATCATACGCAGGACTAACCAGTCGCCTTACTAACATTGAGGAAGTTACCGAACAAATTGATACATTTAAAGCAAGTCTTGCGAATGTGGAAAAGCAAAGTAATAAAGTTGATCTTACCAACATTTTAAATGATATCAAATATTTAAAAGAAGATGTAGAAAGTCTTCAAGAAGTGGTTAAAAACTTATATCAAAAAGCAAAAAGCGCTTCTTCTTCTGCTCCCGAAGAAAATCACGTCGTTGATGCTTCATTGCAAGAAAAACTAAATGCTATTGAGAAAAAATTATACGAAGTCATCTCAGGAGAACTCGCTGGTCGTCAAATGGCACCGCTTAAAAAGACCAAGGTGTCCAATAATCAAATCGCTTTATTTGCCAATGATTTAACACCAATTGAGGAATTTAAAAAAGCTCCTGTTAAAGAAGTTGTAAATTTTGAAAATTTAGCTCGTGAGGAAAAATTAGTTGAAGAGCCAGTTGATGAATCAACAAGAGTTGATTTATCAACTCTTGTTGATTTATCAACTCTTGAAGTTAATCCTAAAGTAGTACCTGAAGAAAAACCAATCGTCGAAGAAAAACCAATCGTCGAAGAAAAACCAATCGTCGAAGAAAAGCCACAAGTCATTGAGCCAAAAATCACCATCGAACAAGACATCATTCGGCAGGAAAAACCCAACTCTGAACTTGTGATTACCAAGCGTGAAAAGAGTTCATTATTTGAACAAGAAAAGGAACTCTTTGAAAAAGAAATGGTTCATATTCGACCCACTACTCCTCCAGAGGTAAAACCGAAAGAAGAAAAACATTCCGAAGCTAGTGTTTCTAGTCCGAAACGCGAAGAGGCTATTTCTCAAGAGAGACCAGTTAAAGAAACACAAACCGAGGAAGAAAAAGCAAATTGCTATTTATCCTATGATATCAAAGTCGTGGAACGAATTATGCATGATGCTCGTGGTGAAGAAGCACGGAATGACTTAAAACGAATTCAAAAATTGTGGGAAGTCATTGATCGAAGCGTATCACCAAGTGATCTTGGCATCGCTGAAACCCTTCACTTAGGAAAAATTGCTGCAGTTGGATCCAAGGAAATGATTGTTGTATATGAGGATTGTCCTTCTTGCAATCGGGTCATGAGACCATCCTTCAAACGCAAATCCATGAAATTACTATATGATTTACTGGGAGGTATTTATCAATACATTGCCCTTCCTCAAACCCTATGGGATAAAAAGCGAAAAGAGTATGTCGATCAATATACCATTGGTATTAAATTTCCCGCTCTTTCTCCATTTGATCAAGCCATTATTGAACAATTAAAAATCCAAGATGATTATCAAGATCCCAAAGAGGATATTGTAAAAAACGCTGTCGACTTCTTTGGTAATGATCTCGTCGAATTTGAATAGGAGGAACTTATGAATCAACAAGCCATGTTGAAAAAAATCAGAAAAATGCAAGAAGAAATGATTGCAACCCAAAAAGAAATCGAAACGACTCTTTTTAGTGGTTCTGCTGGAGGCGTTGTCTCCGTTGAACTATGGGGAACTAAAGAATTAAAAGCGGTTCATATCGATCCTAGTTTTACCATTGAAGGTCCAGAGGATATCGAAATGCTCGAAGACATGGTTGTTTCTGCTTGTAATAATGCAACACAACTGATTGATAAAACAACCAAAGAAAAAATGGAGAAATACAATGCCCTATTACAAATGGGCGGAATGTTTTAACTCTTATGAAATATCCCAATAGTCTAGAAAAACTCATGAAGAGTTTTGAAGTTTTTCCCGGAATTGGTCCAAAAACAGCAGAACGACTTGCCCTTCATGTTGCCACGAAGTTGACAAAGGAAAATGCTCTTTCGCTTTCGCAAGCCATTGAGGAAGTCATTCAAACGCTGAAGAAGTGCCAAATTTGTGGATCCATCAGCGATACGGATGTATGTGAGATTTGCCAGGACACTGAGCGTGAAGCAATTCTGATGGTTGTTGAAAACACCAAAGATGTATTATCCTTTGAAAAAACAGGAATATTTCATGGGCGTTATCATGTGTTGGGAGGACTCATCTCTCCCCTTTCAGGGATAGGACCCGAGGAAATTCATCTTCCCAAACTCCATGAGCGTGTTGTAAAAGAAAACATCAAAGAAATCATTCTTGCTCTATCTTCAACCGTTTCTGGGGAAATGACATCCCTTTACATTTGTAAAATGTTTGAGGAAAGCCCCATTTCCGTTTATCGGATTGGTTATGGCCTTCCGGTCGGTGCAGACATTGAATATGCTGATGAAATAACTTTAAGAAAAGCACTTGAAGGAAGAAGAAAAATATAGTATAATATGTATAACGTTACATAAATGGAGGGAAATATGGACGCAATTAAAAATTTTGTTACTAATATAAACGACAAGTTAGGAGCCATTCTTGAACCAATCCTGCAAAAGATTGCTGATTTTCTTGAAAAACAATATTATCTTGTTTACGCTGCAATTGCTCTTCTACTTGTCTTTTTAGTGTTACCAGGACTTTTCACAATGTTAAAAAAGGCTGGGAAATTTTTCATATTCTTGTTAGTGTTATTGGCAATTGTTGTTGCTTTATGGTATTTCTTTGTCTTTAAAGCAACTGTCTAAGAGAAGGTATTTTTTAATCAGTTTCGACAAAAATGAATAGTGTAAAAACAAAGAAAAGAGGGTTTATTTAACATGATATTTGATTTGCAAAAAGCAAATGTATGGAAAAGAATATCCTCTTTTGTTTTGGATGCCATCCTTATTGCTATCCTCATTGCAGGAGTTGCCTTTCTAACTTCCATAATTGTTCGCTATGATGAACACAACCAAGAACTCGATTCATACTATGCTCAGTATGAAGAACAATATGGGGTCTCATTCACCCTCACGAGTGAAGAATATAATCAGTTATCGGAAGAAGAATTAGCCCAATTTCAAGAAGCATATGATGCTTTTGCTGCGGATGAAGCAGCCATGGCGGCTTATACCCTCGTCATTAATCTCACGATGATTATTACTGTGGTTGCAGTATTCTTGGCTTTTTTGATTTTAGAATTTGTGATTCCATTGATTTTAAAAAACGGGCAAACCCTCGGTAAAAAATTATTTGGTCTAGCCCTCGTAAAAAGCAATAGCGTTAAGATTAATTCCATTATGTTATTTGTTCGTTCGATATTAGGAAAATGCGTTCTTGAAACCTTGATTCCAATCTTTATTGGCTTTCTCATCTATTTTGTCAATTTTGGAATCATTGGCACCCTCCTCATTATTATTTATTTATTGATTCAAATTATTTTATTTGTATCAACGCGCTATCACACCACAATTCATGATTTTTTATCTTATACAACCGTTGTTGATATCGATACACAAATGTTTTTCGATTCTGAAAATGATATGATTGAATACAAGAAAGCAAAACATCACGAAAAAGTCTTGAAATCAAATTGATAAAACCAATTGATAAAGTTATATGATTTTATCAATTCAAAAATAATTGAAAATGAAGAAAGGACATTATGAAAGTAGTATTACAAAACCTCACAAAAATTTTTCCCAGCCGGAATAAAAAGAACAATGAAGAAGTCGTTGCTGTTAGTGATTTCAGTTTTGAAATTCCCAGTGGTAAACTAGTTGGCCTTTTAGGCCCCTCAGGTTGTGGAAAAAGCACCACCCTTTATATGATTTGTGGTTTACAAAAACCAACTGGAGGAAAAATCTTCTTTGGAGAAGATGATGTCACTGAACTTGAACCAGAAAATAGAGGAGTAGGACTTGTGTTTCAAAACTATTCACTCTATCCTCACATGACAGTGAAACAAAACATTTTATTTCCCCTTCAAAATTTTAAAGGTGAAAATAAGTTGTCCAAAGAAGTAATGCTTGAAAGAGCATATGAAGCAGCAAAACTCGTTCAAATTGATGAACTCATGGAAAGAAAGCCCAGTGAGTTATCAGGAGGACAACAACAACGGGTTGCGATTGCTCGAGCTTTAGTAAAAATGCCACGAGTATTATTACTAGATGAACCCCTATCGAACTTAGATGCTCGTTTAAGACTTCAGACACGTGAAGAAATTAAACGAATTCAAAAAGAAACAGGAATTACCACCGTATTCGTAACCCATGACCAAGAAGAAGCCATGAGTATTTCTGACTTAATCGTTGTCATGAAACTTGGAGTTGGCCAACAAATGGGTCACCCTCAAGCCGTATACGATGATCCCATCAATCTCTTTGTTGCCAAGTTCTTAGGAACTCCTCCCATCAATGTCTTCAATGGTCGTGTTGAAAAAGGTGTCCTCATGATTGGTGATGATTCCATATTAAGCATTAAGGATGTTCCTGATCAAGAAGTCTTCGTTGGAATTCGTCCCGAAGGGTTCATCCCTGATGAAGCAGGTACTTTAGAATGCCAAGTATCCAACCTAGAAGTTATGGGTCGTGATATTTCAATTGTGTCAACGCATGAAGCGGCTATTAGTCCTATCATTCGCTCTATCATCGATGCCGATGACATGATAAGTGGGTCTTTAAAAACAGTAAGGTTCCGAATCAAACCGAATAAGATTTTCCTTTTCAATAAAACAACGGAAGAACGAATCCGCTTTGAGGTTAAATAACATGGTTGATAATAAGCATCAATGGAAAGCGTGGGCTTACTTAGCTCCTGCTTTGATCTTACTATCGATTTTCTCCTTCTATCCTCTTATTAACACATTTCGCATCGCTTTCTTAAATGGGTACAATGGCTTAGCCATTATTGGAGGAGAAACATTCACATTCGGATTTGAAAATTTCAAGACCGTCATAAACTATAGTGATTTTCGAGTCTGTCTCAAAAACACCTTGTTATTGTGTGTTATTACCGTTCCGATTTCAACCACTTTAGCTCTCTTAATTGCGGTTGCCCTAAATGCGATTAAACCCTTACAAAAATTCTTTCAAACTGTTTTCTTCCTTCCCTATGTCACCAATTCTATTGCTATAGGAATGGTTTTCAACGTGATGTTCACGCGTGTAGGTGCGGGGGATATTATTCAAACAGCTGGAATTATGAATAACATCATTGAGTTCTTTGGAGGACAATCTATAAACTGGGTTAACCCCGGCTCGTCTTGGACTGCAAACATGATTGTTGTATGTTCTTATATCGTTTGGAACGCCCTTCCATTTAAAATTTTAGTTTTACTTGGTGGACTTCAAACGGTCAATAAACAATATTATCAAGCTGCTAAAATTGATGGAACCTCAAAATTCCGAACATTCATGAGAATCACGGTCCCCCTATTATCACCGATGATTGCCTATGTGGTTATTACATCCTTTATTGGAGGTTTTAAAGAATACTCCAGTATCGTCGGTATCTTTGGTGAAAGCATGGGACCCAATGGTCAAATGAATACCATTGTTGGTTATGTATATGATATGTTACCAAAGAGTAATGTTGGAAATGCGGCTGCGGCTGCACTCCTATTGTTTGGTATCATTCTCATCGTGACAGCTCTGAACTTTTATGTCAGTAAAAAGAAAGTTCATTATTAGGGAGGTGTCGATATGGAAAACCAAGTTAATCAAGTCATCAATGTTTCTGAAGCTAAGAAACAACAACGTTTCCTTAAAGTTTTGTTATATATTCTCATTTATTCCTTCTTAGGCTTCATGGCAATCATTGTTATTTTCCCATTCTATTGGATGATTATTTCGTCTTTAAAAACGCTTAGTGAATATCGTGAAAATATACCTACATTTTGGCCTCGAGAGATTTTCTTGCAAAACTTTAGAACGGCTTATGAGGTCGCAAATCTAGGCCAATTATTCGTAAATACGTTGATTGTTGGAACTGTATCCACCATTCTATCCCTTGTTGTAACCGTGTTAAGTGCTTTCGCATTTGCGCGCTTACAATTTAAAGGTCGTAACCTCTTGTTTGGTGTTTTAATGGCAACCATGATGGTTCCTGGAGAACTCTTCACCATTACGAATTATATGACCGTAACCGCTTGGGGCATTACGAAGACCTATACCGTCTTAATTGTTCCCTTCTTGGTAAGTGTCTTTTATATCTATCTCTTGCGGCAAAATTTCATGCAAATTCCAAATGAACTCTATTTGGCCGCTAAAGTAGATGGAACCACTGATTTAAAATATCTATGGAAAGTTATGATTCCTTTATGTATACCAACTCTGATTACCATTACTATTTTAAAAATGATGGGAGCGTGGAACTCATACATTTGGCCTCGATTAGTTGCCAATGATGATGCCCACAAACTAATTACCAACGGGTTACGTGGGGCTTCGTTCACGGATGAAGCCAACGTCACCAACTTCCCGGCGCAAATGGCTGCTGTTGTTATTGTGTCATTTCCGCTCTTCCTTGTCTTCTTATTTTTACGTAAATATATCATGAAGGGCGTCGCCCGTAGTGGTATTAAAGGGTAAGAAGAGATATATTAAAAAATAAGAGTAGTGTCTTTTTTTGGAAATATTTTGTCACTACAAATATCAAAAGGAGAAAAAAATGAAAAAACTGTTTATTTTAGTTTTCACAGTCATTTGTTCATTATCTTTGGTCTTCTTAGGAGGATGTAAAAAGGATGATGGCAAAACGCATGTCACTTTTTATCACACCATGGGAGCCAACTTACAAACAGTACTTAACAAGTACATTGGAAAATTCAATGAAGTTTATCCTGACATCGTGATTGATCACGAAGCCATTGGATCTTATGATGATGTTCGCGACCAAGTCATTACTCAATTACAAGCAGGAACTCAACCAACTCTTGCTTATTGTTATCCTGACCATGTTGCTGCTTATTTAAGAAGTAAGAAAGTAGTTGATTTGAATACTTATATCAACGACCCTGAAGTGGGATTAACAACTGCCCAAATCGATGACTTCATCGAAGGCTATTATGCTGAAGGACATCAATTTGGTGATGACACTAAGATGTATTCTCTTCCATTCTCCAAGTCCACTGAAGTTATGTATTATAACAAGACTTTCTTTGAAGAACATGAAATTGCAATCCCTACTCATTGGTTCGCAACTGGAGAGACTGATACAACCTCCATGGAATATGTGATTGAACAAATTAAGACCATTGATCCTAACTGTGTTCCTCTTGGATATGATAGCGAAGCCAACTGGTTTATTACTATGACTGAGCAATTAAATACTCCATATACTGCAGCTGTAACTGATGTTTCAGGACGCTTCTTATTTAATGATACAAGAAACATTGCTTTCCTTAAAGCGTTTAAAACATGGCATGAAGAGGGTTGGTTAACAACTCAAGCTGTGTATGGTGGATATACTTCCGGTTTATTCACTAACTTAAAAGAAGTTGATGGAAAAGTATTAAGATCATACATTTCTATCGGTTCTTCTGCCGGTGCAACTTATCAATGCCCCGCTAAATTAACGAGTGGTGAATATCCATTTGAAGTAGGAATCGCTCCTATTCCTCAAGCTGATACAAATAACCAAAAAGTTATTTCTCAAGGGCCTTCAATTACCATGTTAAAACAAAGAGATGAAGCTGTGAATGATGCTGCTTGGTTATTTGTGAAATTCTTATTAACAAATGTTAATTTCCAAGCTGAATTCTCAATGGCATCTGGTTATGTTCCAGTCTTAAAATCTACTTTCGAAGTTGATGCTTATGAATCATTCTTAGCAGAAGCTGGATATACAAAAGAAACCATTGCAGCTCTTTCTGCTAAAGTTTGTATGGAACAAGAAAACAATTATTTCACTTCTCCTGCATTCGTTGGTTCTACTGATGCTCGTGACCAAGTTGGACAACTCGTCATTTCCGTTATCACAGCAGGTAAAACTGCAACTGATGCTGATATTTTAGACCTATTCCAAGACGCTGTTGACAAGTGCGTTACTCTCAACCAGTAATCATTTGTTGTGTTTTAGGAATGAGTGTATAAAATGAGCATGAAACGATTAATTATTTTTCTGCTACTTGTTGTGTTTACTTTTGGATTAGCATCCTGTAAAACCACCCCAGAAGAAGGTTGGAATTACACACGCGATTCAAGTCTAACTGATTTTGCAACACAAGTAACACTGAATGAAAATAATTTGAATTCGGATTTTGATGTAACAGGGCGTGGCCTTGTTACTGTCGAAACTTTCATCGATGGAGATACAGTTCATTTCCGTAATTATAGTAATACGAAAACGTTAAAAGTAAGATTTCTTGCAATTGATACCCCCGAATCCACTGGACAAGTAGAACCATGGGGAAAACCAGCTTCTATATTTACCAAAAGCAAACTTAAAGATGCTGATGCCATTGTTTTAGAAAGCGATGAAATTGGAAACCCTGTTTTCGATTCCACTGGAGAACGATATTTAGCATGGGTATGGTATAAAGCAAAAGGAAGTAGTGTTTGGCGGAATCTTAACATTGAAATCCTTCAAGATGGATTGGCAATGGGAAAAAGTACATCCTCCAATCGATATGGTACAGTTGCTACGGCGGCTCTTTCTGATGCAAGAGCCCAGGATCTCAATCTATATTCAGGAGAAAATGACCCCTTATTCTTTTACGGTGAAACTGTCGAACTTACCATTAAAGCGCTCGTCACGAACAAAAACGCCTATAGTGGTATCAAAGTACGCTTTGAAGGAGTCGTTACAAAAGTAGAAGGTAACGCCGTCTATATGGAACAATATGATGAAGAATCTCTTCAAGCATATGGTGTCTATATCTATGGTGGTTATGCTCCACTTGCTCCGCGATTTTTAGTGACAGGATATCGTCTCATTATTACAGGAACAGCTGATAACAATGAGAACTTTGGGTTTCAAGTATCCGGATTATCTTTTTCCTTGATTGACCCTCTACCTGACGATGTTATCATCGTTGAAAAAAATGTGGCGTTTACGCCAACCCTCATTAGTGCTGATGATCTACTTGAAAATGAATATTTAGAAGCAACATTTGTCACCATGGAAAACCTAACAGTGACCAGCATTTATACAACTACTAGTGCTGATAGTAGTAGTCAGGGAGCGATGACTCTCACTTGTCAAACAGAGGATCAAAAAACCGTTATCATTCGCACTGTCGTTTTAAACGATGGTGGTGAACTCGTTACTGAAGAATACTTCGCAAATAAGACGATTACCGTTCGAGGAATTGTTGATATCTACGAAGGAACCCCTCAAATCAAATTGTTTACACTAGATGATGTAGACATCATCGAATAGAGAAAGAAAAAGGAGAAAAAAATGAAAAAGATTTTCACATTGTTCGCAATTGCTTTTGTTGTATTAACCCTTGGGGCTTGTACAAAAGAAGCAGGTATTGCTCCTCAAAACATTGTAGACGAGGCAGCTGATCTCATTTATGAGTACAATAAACCAGGAATAGACAATCAACTCGTTAGTAATTTTACTCGTGTATCTAAACTAGATTATGAAGGCTACATCATGGATGTTGCATGGGCGGTTACTGGCGTTACTGAAGAATATGTAAAAGTAGTTCCAAATGCAGAAGCCAATGAAGTCACCATTGAAGTCAACAAATATATTGATGCAAATGCAACAGTCACCATTACGGCAACTGTTAGTAGTGGTGAAAACTCTAAATCTGTTGTATTTACTTATACCATGAAAGCTTATATCATTTCTGATTGGGCTTATTGGGCAGCGAATCCAACAGGTGTCACTATGAATATTCGCGGTGTTGTTGTTGCAAAAGACGTATATAGCGACAAGTATGGAAATGCGGGTGTTTACTTACAAGATTTTGATGGCATTCATGGGTATTATGCTTATGGATTAACCTGTACAAAGGCTCAATATAATTCGGATCTTGCCATCGGAAATGTGATTGAAGTCACCGGAACCACTAAAATGTATAACAACTTTAGAGAATTCGATAAAGGTTGTACATATAATTTAGTAAAAGATGATGAAGGCGTTATTGAAACACGCGCTGTCACTCCTGTTGACATTACAGCAGATCTAATCGCTGGAGTTGATCTTAATAAATACCAAGGTAACTTGGTCACTTTAAAAGATGTCAAAGTAAAACAAGTTTTGATTGCAACCGCATTAGATGAAACTCAACAAAAGGGTGCAGTGAATGTCATTGTTGAAAAAGGCGGGAAAGACATCATTAGTAGAATGTATACATCTAATACCTTCACTTATGCCGCTATCGTCACTACCATGGCAACCTTACAAACTGGTTATACCGTTGATGTTGTAGGACCAATGGCATGGTACAATGAAGCTCAAATTTATCCTCTCATGGAAGGCGGATATACCATCAAATCAACAGAAGTAACGGCTCAAGATTATCTTGATATGGCTGTTGCGCAACTTCATGCAAAGTATGATGAACTTGCAGTGACTGGCGACATTACACTTGATGCTACCATCGGTGCTACAGACCACGAAGCCACTCTAACATGGGTTTCTTCAAATACTGCCGTTATTGCTAATGATGGTACAGTGACTCTTCCTGATGCAGAAACAACTGTAGAATTTACTGTGACTGTTGCCATTGGTACATTAAGTGTTAGTGAGACTATTTCGATGACAGTAGAACAACTTCCAGTATCTACCATTGCATCTTTAATCCCACTAACTCCTGCAAAAGCAACTGATCCAAAGATTCCTGCTCTTGTTGAAGGCGTTGTTATTGGTCATCAATATAAAGGATATTGGATTGCTGATGAAACTGGTGCAGCCCTTGTATGGCTAAATGCAGCAGTTAGTGTTGGTGTTAATGCACCTGCCATCGGTCAAGTTGTTAGTTTGAAAGTTGAAGTAACCACTTATGGAGAAGCCAATTCTTTCACAACGCAATTTTCTCCTGTTGGAACTTTTACTGTTTTAGAAAAGACCGCTCCAACAACCATTGCGCCAATCACAGTTACATTTGATACTATGTTCGGTCTTGGGGTTGATACCCTTGCTGAAGCTAAAACAGCTGCAACCACTTATTATGGAAAATTCATTACCATTACAGGGACCCTTGTTCGTATGGGGAATGATAACTATTGGAAAATCCAAGATCCAAGTAATGCCGATCGTTGGTTTAGACTGAATAGCTTAGGAAGCAATACCGCCTTTTTAGGTCAAGACGGGAAAGCGGTCACCGTTACAGTTCTCGTTCGTGAAATTTATTTCATAAATGATACTGGCAGTTATGATAACTATCGTGCCAATACATTTGGTGGTGTCTACGTAAAAGATACTGATGTCGTTATCCAACCAGCAGCATAATAAAATAATGCACAAGCCTTATCGAAGTGATAAGGCTTTTTTTGACGCCTTTATAAACATATAAAAAAACTCTTTTTTTATTGGAATCATATAGATTTTTTTAAAAAGGTGTGATAAACTAGAAACAATATGAAGGAGGGAATATGAAAATTAAACATGTTTTAGTAATCTTTATGATGGGATTAGTATGTTTAACAGGTTGTCAAAAAAATGATGAAGCTAAAATTTATGCCGATAAAATTGAGATGAGTCATCTCACTGAAATTATTGAGTCATTTGCTTTACCCAAAAGAATTGATGATGTCGCAGATGTGACATGGTCTTCTTCCCATGGTGATATTATTGTCATCAGCGAATATCCCGAGTGGGAGAGTGGGGAAGGTCATAATGATTATTACAAAGCATGGGTTACTTTGCCTATAAAGCAAACCACCGTCACCTTGACTGCTACTGTCCTTTATGGGAATCAAATTGCACGAAAGACATTTGATGTTCGTGTTTGGCCAAATCGGTATCCGTATCTTTCCATCGAGCAAGCTAAGGAACTTACCCCGTCCAAAATCGTTCAGATTCAAGGAGTAGTCGTTGCGAAGTTTGACTCTGGATTTGTGCTGTTTGATGAAATAGATTATGTTTTTGTAAAAGAAGAAAATGCGCAACTTGCTGTAGGGGACATCGTATGCGTTAGAGGAGTACGAGTGAGTCCTCAAGGAGTGCCACAAATTGACTGTGATTTTTATGAAAAACTGGATGAGAAACCGGATACCTTCAATCCTTTCACAAATATTAATGCAATTACAATCGAGGATTTAATGACTCATGATGAGAAGGATTCTTCCTTTTATGGAACGCTCTATCAAGTCTCAGGAATCATTGTATCAGAAAGTGATGGTTACTACCCTTATCGCTTTATTCATCCGATTCATCAAGGTACATCGATCAAAGTGAGTTACTTAACCGATGATGCAGGAAAACAAGAGTTAAGGAGTGCCGAAGACAAATATATGAGTGCCATTGTGATGATATTTGGATATCAAGAAGGAGAATTTAATCTCCTCTATATCCCAGGAACCTTGGAAGAAAATACTTACCCATATACAACAGATGATTATTTGAACATGGCGTTAGAGTCACTAGAAGATAAATATAACGAACTTAATATCTATAAAGACATTTCACTTGATGCGACGATTGGAATTCAAGGACATGAAGCAACCATAACATGGACTTCTAAAAACCATGCAATTCTATCAAACGATGGGAAAGTCGTTTCTCCTTTAGAAGAAACAATCGTTGAAATGAAAGTTGTGCTAAGAATCGAAGAAAAAACCAAAGAAGCAACCATCAATCTCATTATCAAGCCAAAAGAAATAACGAGCGATATATCATCATTGATTGCACTAACACCCGAAAAATCGGTGGATCCAATGAGTCGATACGTGATTGAAGGGGTTGTTGTCGGTCATCAAGATCGAGGATACTGGGTTGCTGATGCCACTGGAGCGATTCTTGTGTGGCTTGGAAGTGTTGTAACGAGCGAGAATGCTCCTGAAATGGGGACCTTTATTCGCATAACGGGTTGTTTAACAACGATGGGGGAAGCAAGCCAATTCACGGTAATCTTTTTACCCCTATCCCCACATGAAATACTAGATAACGCTCTACCTACACTACTAGAGCCCATCCCTATCACATTTGATAGGATATTCGGATACAATGTGGGAAGCAAGAGTGATGCGAAGAGCGTAGGACTTACCTATTATGGAAAACAAATCACGATTACAGGAACCGTGGTGGGAACAGATTCTAACAATGTATGGAAAATTCATGATCCCCTAAATCCGTCTCGTTGGATTCTACTTACCAACCTTGCTTCCAGTACTAGGATCAAAGACTTAGAAGAGGAGACAATTACGATCACTCTTATGGTGAGCAAAATTTATTTTACAAATGATACAAGTCATGATGACTATCACATTGGAACATTCGGTGGCGTGTACTTTTTTGATTATGATCTTGTTGAAGGTGGAGAATGAACTCCTAAACATTTTCCTTTCTTCATCGAGGGAAATGTGCTATAACCTTACTTTTACAGTTTCATTTGTGTGGCATAAAAGCATAGTATCGCATCAAAATAAGTAAAAAGAAGCCTTAAAGGGACAAACCCCCTTGCCTAAAGGCTTCTTTTTACTTTAATCTTCCA
>JAQVOS010000011.1 GCA_028702495.1 Bacilli bacterium | reverse complement strand
GCATAATGTTTTATGTGGGGCTTTATCTTGCATTTATCGTGATTCCGATTGTGGTTATCTTAGAGAAAAGTCTATGTTATACATATCGCGAGTTTCACATCGTCTGCCCTACTTGTGGAATTACTCGTGCATTCAGTCACATAATGCATGGTGAGTTTTTAGTAGCTTTCCAGTATCACCCGATATTCACCTGCTGTATCTTCCCCATATCAACCTTTTTATTCACTCAAGACACCTTCATCATCATCAAGCGCATGCGAAAGAAAACCACTCAAAAATCCCTCATTGAGTTTTTATTAGCGGGGTGTGAGCAATGAAAATCGTCTATCTTCTTCTCACAATCCTTCTTGGTCTGCATTTTTTCATCACTTTTGGACTTTTGCTGCTTTCTTACTATAAAGATTCAAAACACAAAAAAGCCTTTTTTATCGTATTAATCATGAATGTCTTATTCTTCTTGATTTGGGGATTCTTAAGAAATGTTGATCCTCCCTTTTGGGCATAAAAACAACCATTGCTTCACACAATGGTTGTTTTTTACTATGAGCGATGACTTTCATCTAAATTCATCAGTTTGGTTTGAAATCGCACCTTATATGCTTTAAGTGCCTCACTAATAATCGCTTCAGCAGCTTCCCTTCCGAGTATTTCTGTCACAAAAGTTTTTTTACCTTCAAGTTGTTTATAGACTGTAAAGAAATGAGATATTTCTTCGAACAAATGAGTGGGAAGTTCCTTAATGTCATGATAACAATTGAGGGAAGGATCTCCAAATGAAATGGCAATGATTTTTTCATCGACATCATTTTGATCCATCATTTTTATGACTCCTATGGGGTAACATTTAACCAAACATAAGGGTTGAATCGGTTCTTGGCATAAGACAAGAACATCCAAAGGATCGCGATCATCGGCATAAGTTCGTGGAATAAAACCATAATTTGCGGGATAATGCGTGGAGGTATATAACACCCGATCGAGAATGAGTCGCCCTGTTTCTTTGTCCAACTCATATTTCATTTTACTCCCTTTGGAAATTTCAATGCAGGCGATGAATTCGTTTTTACAAATTCGTTTTTCATCGATATCATGCCAAATGTTCATTGGGGGCTCCTTTCAATGGAGCGGGTTGCAATAATATTCGCACCCGTATTCAATACATTTTCAATAATTGGGGTTCCGATATAAATCGGAGCCGTTATTTCAACTTTAGAGATCTCACGAATGACATCAAACATCATCCATTTGGGAATGGGTTTCGAAGTGGCAACAGGCAGTCTTGCGACCACTCCATCACGAATAGTAATGGTAGAAGTCACCATACGAACGGGATGAGTTGCCTCTTGAAGTCCATATTGAACTCCGCGATTACAGAAATTTCCTGTAACTTGACCGTTTTCTACCTTAAGATGACATCCTCTTGGACATACAATACAAATTAAATCAGGCATCGAGCACCTCCACCCAAACCTCGAGCTTGGGGTCACATTGGTCTAAAGCCAAGGAAATATGTTCCATTTCCGCTGGGAATAAGAAGGGTTTACGGACTTTTCTCACAATCTGTTCTCCTTGACGGATGATGACACTCACATTTTGATAGGGTTTGGTCACCCGATAGCTGATTTGAATTGGGCTTGGACTATCTAGATGTACTTTTTGGGGAAGAACATATCCAACTCCACAACCCGCTTGAATGGAATAGGTAGGACCTGCTAATAGTTCATTTTTTAAGTACCTTGCAGCAGATTGTCCTGCTTTTTCACCTTCAAGACTCACGAAATCGACGAGGTCATGAACATGAAGGCCATTTCCACAAGCGAAGATTCCTGGGATGGAAGTTTGTAATTGTTCATCGACCCAAGGCCCCTTGGTCCTGGGGTGAAGAATGAGTCCGCACTTTTCTAAAAGAGGATTGGAAGGTATGAGACCTACCGATAAGAGAAGCACATCAATCTCAAATTCTTTTTCCGTTCCTGGAATGAACTGGAAGGCATCATCCACCTCAGCAATGATAATTTTTTCAATACGTTCATGCCCAATGATGTCTTTCACCGTATGATGAAGATAAAGGGGAATATTGAAATCGTAAAGACATTGAACCAAGTTACGATTGAGGCCATTTGAATAGGGCATGAGTTCGGCAACACCCAAGACTTCAACGTCTTCAAAACGAAGGCGACGTGCCATGATGAGGCCAATGTCACCACTACCTAAAATAAAGGCTCGTTTACCAACATGGTAGCCATCGATGTTGATGTATTTTTGGGCTAACCCGGCAGTAATAATGCCAGCAGGACGATGTCCAGGAATATTGATGGCCCCTCGTGTCCTTTCGCTACAACCAGTTGCACAAATGATGGCTTTCGCTTGAACTCTAACATATCCTTCAGGCTCATTGGAATAATGAACACATTTATCAGGAGTAATCTCCATTACCATGGTTTCGAGTTTCACATCGATGTTGCGCTTCATGACTTCTTTTACATAACGATCGGCATACTCTGGCCCTGTTAATTCTTCATTAAAAGTCGTGAGTCCAAACCCATTGTGAATGCATTGTAAGAGTATCCCACCCAAACATTTTTCTTTTTCAAGAATTAATATCGATGAAACACCCTCATCATAGGCTTTAACGGCTGCGGCTAATCCCGCAGAACCACCTCCGATGACCACTAAATCAATGGTTTTCATGAGGTTCACCTTGGCTTTCTTCTCTGAATTCAGGACGTTTTTGTAAAATATTGGATCCAATTTTTGCATATTCAATCTCCGTCTTCTTGCGACCCAATTCACGGCTTAATATTTCAATGATATGAGGTTCACAAAAACCGCCTTGACAGCGTCCAGCACCTGGACGAGTCCGTTTTTTGACTCCTTTAATAGTGGTTGCTCCAGCATGACGATGAATGCAATCAATGACTTCGGCTTCACTCACACCTTCACATCGACAAATAATATGGCCATACAAAGGATTTTCTTTGATGAGTTTTGTTCGTTCCTCAAGACTACATTCTTTCAGGCGAACTACTCTGCGGCGTCGTGGATTGTAGTTTTCCTTTTTAGTTGTCGGATATTTTTCAATAATCATATCTTCAACCATTTTCGCAATCGCGGGACTTGAGGCAAGTCCAGGAGATTGGATACCAGCAACATCAAAAAATCCATGTGAAGCTTCTTGAATGATGAAATCATCATTACTCGATACCGCACGAATTCCCGCAAATTGACGAATCATACTAGGGAATGGAATGGTTGAGACGATGGTTAAAGCCCGATCTTTTACCATTTTTAAGATGTCGGCATGGGTTGCAGTATCTTCTTTATCTTCAATAAAATCACTAGAAGGTCCTACTAAATAATTATCATGGGTTGTAGGAGCAACAAGAACTCCTTTTCCAGCTTTTGTGGGAACTCCAAAGATGACGTGTTTGATGTAAGGTGTGAATAAATTATCGATGACATAGTATTCACCCCTTCTTGGCTTAATGGTAAATTCCGGAGTATGAACCATGTTATGAATGGCATCACTATGGACACCAGCACAGTTCACGACGATTTTTGTTTCATATGTACCTTGATTGGTTGTGACTAAAAAACCTTCTTGAAGGCGTTTAATCGCAATCACTTCTTCACGAAGATGGAGTTTTACACCGTTATCCATGGCATTTTCCATGGATGCAACGGTTAACTCAAATGGATTTAAGATGCCCGCTGTGGGAGCATAAAGCCCAAAGCGAACACTGGGATGTAAAAAGGGTTCTAACTTTAGGAGTTCTTCACGATTGAGCAATTGCAAGGGAACTTGATTTTGTTCGGCTCTTTTTTGTAAGGGTCCCAAAGCTTCTATTTCTTCATCGGTAGAGGCAACCGTAATCGATCCAATCCGACGCATTTGGACATCCAAATCACGACTAATCTCATCGAACATTTGATTTCCTAAAACGTTTAGTCGTGCTTTAAGACTTCCTGGCTCTGGATCGTATCCAGAATGAAGAATGGCACTGTTGGCACAACTTGCTCCATCTCCGACATCGTTGTCTTTTTCAATGACAAGAATATCCATCTGATATTTTGATAATGCACGAGCAATGCTCGCACCTATGACGCCCGCTCCAATGATGATAACATCCATATTGATGGTCCTTCCTTATACTTTAAAAACGCGAGTGGCTTCAACGGCTTTCTTCCATCCGCGATATAATTGTTCACGCTTTGCTACCGTCATGTTGCTAATAAAGATGGCATTGATGTCGTGAAGTTTTTTAATTTCTGCTTTGTTTTTCCACATTTTAACAGCGAGTCCTGCAAGATAAGCCGCTCCTAAAGCGGTTGTTTCGGCACAAGCTGAGCGTACAATCTTACAATCCAATATATCAGCTTGAAATTGCATGAGATAATCATTGACACAAGCTCCACCATCTACGGCTAGACTATGGATGTGAATGCCTGAGGATTCAATCATTGCTTCCATCACATCTTTCGATTGATAGGCGATGGATTCCACTGTGGCATTGATGAAATGTTCTTTACGAGTTGCTCTTGTGATTCCAAAGACAGCTCCTCGAGCATCATTATCCCAATAAGGAGTTCCTAATCCAACAAAGGCTGGAACCATATAAACCCCATCACTTCCTGGCATTCGACTAGAATAGATTTCACAATCTTTTGACTTTTCAAAGAGCCTCATTCCATCTCGTAACCATTGGACAGCCGATCCTCCCACAAACACCGATCCTTCGAGTGCATATTCAACGGCACCATTTAAGCCCCAAGCAATCGTTGTAAGGAGCCCATTATCAGTGGTAACAATCTTATCTTTGGTATTCATGAGCATAAAGCAACCCGTTCCATATGTGTTTTTCACATCTCCCAAATCAAAACAACATTGGCCAAAGAGACTGGCTTGTTGATCTCCGGCAATGGCAGCAATCGGAATGTTTAATCCTTCATCAACTTCCCATAACTTCGTTGCCACTCCTACAACCTCACTTGAACTGGTGACTGTTGGCATCATGGCTTTGGGAATCGAGAATAAATCTAATAACTCTTGATCCCATTCAAGGGTATGAATGTTGAAAAGGAGGGTTCGTGAAGCATTGGTATAATCGGTTACATGAGACTCTCCATTGGTGAGCTTCCATATGAGATAAGAATCAACGGTTCCAAATAAAACTTCTCCGCGAGCTGCTTTTTCATACACCCCTGGAACATGATCAAAAATCCATTTAATCTTGGACGCAGAAAAGTATGGATTAATATATAACCCTGTTTTTTCTTGGAAAAGTTTTGTATAGCCTTTTTTTATTAAATTTTCGCATATTTCTTGGGATTGTCGAGATTGCCATACAATGCCATTGTAGACAGGTTTTCCCGATACTTTATCCCAAAGAATGGTTGTTTCACGTTGATTGGTGATTCCCATCGCAGCGATTTCATCATAAGGTACCTCTGCATCATTGATAGCATCTTTGATGACAGCCATCGATGTTTCCCATATTTCAAGAGGATTGACTTCGACCCATCCATTTTGCGGGGTTTGAATCCGAAGTTCCATTGAACTTTGAGTAATGGGTTTGGCTTGCTTATCAAAAATAATAGCTCGGGTACTAGTCGTCCCTTGGTCTAAAGCTAAAATATAATTTTTCATCGTACTCCCACCTTTTGTACTATTATACTACCATATATTGCTTCATTTTTCAAGGAAGGTTCAATCAAAGAAAGGGATTCTAAAAAAATAGCCTTCAAGAATTACTTCTTGAAGGCTCAGTATTATTTTTTAGGTTTTTCTTCTACTTTGGCAGGTTTTTCTTCAACTTTCTTGGGTTCCTCTTGGGCTTCTCCTAAATATTTAGGAAGATCCATTCCAGCCATATTAAAGAGATCTTGCATCGGTGGGATTGATTTTAAAAGGGAAGATGCAAAGTTGGCAGTTTTGGAAGTTCCATCACTTGTACCATTGTCCCAAACAGTAATCTTATCAAATTTGAGATTCTTAATGGCTTCCACTTGAATCTTCACTAAATCTTCAAGTTTGTCAGCAATGAGCATCTTAATCGCAGCATCAGGATTTCCCCCAGCTGCTTTTACAAGTTGCATAAAACCTTCAGATTGTTTGCTTAAAACTTCGAAGGTACCACGAGCTTGCGCTTCAAGTTTTGCATAGAGTCCATCGGCTTCTCCTTTTGCTTTCCGACGAGTTTCTTCAGCAATAGCTTCGGCTTCAATTACGCGTTTTTGTTTCTCAATTTCGGATTTAACGATGACATCCGCTTCAAGGGTTGCTTTTTCACGGGCAGCTCTAGCTAATTCCGCAGTTTGTTCAGCGGTGTATGCATCTTCTAACGCTTTGGCTTGGGCAATCTTTTCAGCAGTCATTGCCCGACGGAGGGATTCAGCTTCAATTTCACGACGAGTAGCATTGGTCTGAGAGATTTTTCCTAAGGATTCGTTTTCACCAGCAACAGCTGTTGCATTGGCTTCAGCGACTTGTACCCGTTGATCACGATGTGCATTGGCCTCACCAATCGAACCATCACGGTTTTTTTCAGCGACGGTTCTTTTTGCATCGTTGATGGCTTTGGCAGCTGCTTCTTTTCCAAGAGCTTCAATATATCCTGATTCATCATTAATATCGGTGACGTTTACATTGATTAAGCGCAATCCGATTTTCTTAAGTTCAGTCTCAACGTTATCAGAAACGGCATCTAGGAATTTGTCACGATTGGTATTGATTTCCTCAATATCCATGGTGGCAATAATAAGACGTAATTGACCAAAAATGATATCTTTAGCGAGTTCTTGAATTTCAATGGATGATAAGCCAAGAAGACGCTCAGCAGCATTTTGCATGATGCCTGTTTCGGTTGAAATACCAACGGTGAAACGGGAAGGAACATCAATACGAATGTTCTGTCGTGATAGTGTGTTGGTTAAATCAACACTAATAGAGATGGGAGTTAAATCCAAGAATTGATAGGCTTGGATAAACGGATATACAAATTTTGCACCTCCATGAATACAAGTGGCAGAACGATTGCTTCCATCAGGATTTTTCCCGACTTTTCCATAAACAACGAGGATTTTATCGGAAGGACATTTCTTAATCCGTGAAACGATAAAAACAAGAACAGTAAATAAAATAATAATAATGATAACAACAAGGCCCACAAGGCCTGGGTTATTGCTTGCTAAAAAAACGAAATGATTCATAGTTTTCTCCTTATTTCTTTATTTTTACGATGAGCGTGGTTTCGTCGATGACTCCAATGACTTCAACGATGCTTTTATTTGGAATTTCATCTTCATCAGTGATGGCTTCCGTTTCAATGAAACGCTCTTGAAGGGTCAAAGTGACCTTTCCTTTGCCGCTTCGTTTGGGGGGAATCCGTAAATAGACTGTCGCAGTCGCACCGATGGCATTTTTATAATCCAAATTCCCTTCGGATTCTAATTTTAGGGATGCACGAAATGCATAGGCGAGTAAGACGGCAGCGATTGCTCCCAAGATGACACCAATAACGGTTGCCCATATAGGACCAGTTTTATCTTCAAAATAAAACGCGGCAAATCCTCCAATTCCAAGAAATGCGAGTGCACCTCTTAATGTTAAAACACGAAGACCACTAAATTGGCCAAGTGGTTCATCATTTGCAATATCGTCCATGTCTGAGGGGTCATCGGCTCCTCCATCAAATGAGTGACCATCTTCAATGCCAAATAGCATGAGCACCAAGAAAACAATCATCACGAATGTGGCTGCCACGCCAATCGCAAAGGTTGTTTGCCCAAAAGCGGATAAGTTATTCCACCAATTTGCCATGTGTAATCCTCCTTTACTATATAAATTACTGTACATATGATGACAAGCATTATTATAAGATAATTACTTCTAAATGTAAAGACCTATTCAAAAGTTTCTCCTTTTTTTAGTCGTGTTGTTTCTTTACAGTTGTTACATTTTATGTTATACTACTATTTGAGGAACGATTATGAAAAAGGGAATTATTTTACTGTTGATTAGCTTAATCATAGGATTAACGGGGTGTCAAAAAGATACTATTCCAACCCTAACTATAGAAGAGACTGATTATACGATTGGCCTTGATGAAAGCATTACCCTTGTACCCATTACCACCTTTTACCAAGGGGGGTTCACCTTATCCTATAGTGATTCTTCGATTGTATCTACTAGTGGCCTCACACTGACAGGTATCAAAGAAGGAACGACGATGGTGATTTTGTCGCTTGCAGAGGATCCATCTTTAAAAGTCTATCTCTTTATCCACGTTGTAAATGAAGATATTCCTTATAGTATAACCTATGTACTCAATGGAGGAGCCATTCATATCAATGCTCCAACAACCTATAAAATGAGTCATCTTCCTCTAAGCCTTCCTACACCCACAAAAACGGGATATACTTTTGGAGGATGGTATACCGCAAGCGACTATTCAAGTAGTGCCCTAACTAACCTTCCTGTGACAACGACAGGAGCCATAAAACTCTATGCTAAGTGGAACTAAAAATCCAGATTGTTAATCAATCTGGATTTTCTTTAGACTTTGAATTGCTTTTATCGCTAGTGGATGCTGTAGAGGGCGAGGAATTCGATAAAGAATTCCATTTTTTTCAAGTCTAGCTCCTGTTTGTTTATAAGTAAAAGCTACTTTTTGCCGTTTTGCTTGGCAATAAAGAGAAATAATCCAATCAAAATGACAGATTCGGGCTTCATTTCCCGATTCACCCCCAACGACAATGCGATTGATTTTTTTGACAAGTATTTTTCTAAATCAATAGCCGCGAGGAGTGGCTCACAAATTATAAAGCGATGTTTGATGGGGGAGGAAAGAAAGATTGGAAGTCGCTCATCTGCACGGTTTTGATTTTCGCATGTACACCCAATTGATACATGGTCCCACCCGTCACCCCAATCAGAAGGCAGATGGGATGATAAGCGTTCAATACGCTTGGTAAGAAACAAGAAATGACAATCACTACGCTCACGAATCATATTCCAAACTTCTTCACGCCACTCATCTGCATCTTCTACTAAAAAATCAGAAGTAAAGCAAGTATAAAAGAGCGTTTTACTGGGATATTTATAGGAACCATTTTTCATTTTTTGAAGAGGCTTGCGAAAATCTTTATTTTGTACGACTAGACTGGCATCTTTTTCATAGCGAGAATCATGACGATAGACATAACAATTGAGACATCCTTCGCTTTTTTTATGGCATCCATGCCACGGATTCCAATCGATTGCTTTCATTTGTTTACCATTTATTCATGACTTTTTCAGCAAACCCTAAAGCATCTTTTAGGTGGATGACTTTTTCTTGACAGTTTAAAGTTCCACTGAATTTGCCAAATACTTGATGTTGATTTGAAGCAATAACGAGGGCGGATGTATTGGAATGGCGATCTAGAATGGGTTCAAAAGTCAAATTAACCAATCCATCACTATCGGTTATCGTCCAAGGTGATAAATAATCATCTTCACCTTTGTCATTCGTTGGAATTTTAAAGCGGACTTCATCAATTTTAGTTGCTTGCCCATTGAGGAAAAGCATATTTTCAGAAGCAGCACTGGTGTCACCAAAGCCATATCCAAGATTGAATCCGACAAAATCTTCACCCAATCGCACGGAAAGACTTGACCAATACCACGTATTGCGATAAGTCCAAACTCCTCGTCCCCAATCGAGTACACCCAAGGAACTGGCAAAATCATAGTTCGAATCACCGACTTTTACCCATCCTGCTCCTTCAAGACAATTGATTTTTTGATTATAATAAAAATGCTTGGCTTTGGGGAAAGGGGTTGCAATCACCATGGAATCCTTGGATGGATTCGATAATTCAATGTGGCATGAAAATGGCGTTCCCTTGGAAAAATCAGGGATCTCACATTGGAGGATACGTTTCAATCCATCATTCATAAAAGCGATGCGCATGTCTTTGTGATTGACTATCACATTTCCTGATTTCGAGGTCGATGGTAAGTGGAGCTTTCCCCATGTAAACCACAGCATCACGCTTTTAGTGGTTTCTTGACCTTTCACAAAATCAAGAAAGGTTACACTTAAGAGACCCATATAAGAATTATCAGCAATGGTAAGGGCCACTCCATAATGGGGAGTACCAACATAATAATAATCCCATTCTTTGATTCGACCTTTTGGAGCTTTGATATGTTTGCGATTATATTCTTTGACCAATTCAGTGGCATAGCCAGCTTCGTTTAGATTTCCATAACGATTGAGTAATGGACCCACAGATAATTCTCTTTGCATGATATCACCTCAATTTTTATTTTATCATATTCTTAAATACAATACAAGTGTTTTAACTTATAAAAGCATCTTGAGATTCTCAAGATGCTTTTATAGATTATAAGTCTAATTTAATATTGGTATAATGGGGATCTTTAGCCGCTTCATTTTCACTCAAAATTTGGGCAACACGAGTGGATGCCGCTGCAGCAATGGCACCAACAATGTCATCGAGGAAGGTGTGACAAATTTTTCCGTCTTTACCTGCATCATTCAGTTCTTTTACAATCCCTGGCTTATTGACATCAATGTCACCAAAATTGGTTTGACCGATGGTTCCATAATTTGAAGCAACAGCAAGACCAATCACTTCATCCACACCAAACATGCCAAGATCTGCTTGCATGATTTCTTGAATGGGGGAACGAAACAATCCCTTTTCAGTTAAGCAGTCGATTTCAATGCCTAATTGAATGATGTGAAAGATGTCACGAAGGGTAAGGATTTTTTCAACACTTTCGATGCAAGTACGCATCGATACATTGTCATTGTAGCGTGATTGTTGCTTGAATGATATTTCAGCAATCGATTGAATGGTGACCCCACGCTCTAAAAGACGGTCGCGATTTAATTGAAACATTTCTTCTCTTGAAAAATAAATTTTGGTTTTCATTGTATTCTCCTGTTTTTTACGATTATATTTTTACCCTTTCCATTTAAAAAGGCGTTAACCGTCATGAGGGGGCGGCCTTCAGGTTTGATTTCACTGAAGGTTAGGGCACTTCCTTTTCCACAAGCAATGGTAAAAGTGTCTTTGGTCACTTCAATAATGGTACCAGGAAGCGCATTACTAGGATTGGAGGAAGTAACGCCTCCATACACTTTATAAACGATGCCATCTAGTGTAAAATAGGCACCAGGTTCACTGCACAACCCACGCATGCGATTACATAAACAGGTTGCAGACTCTTCAAAAGCAATGACTTCATCTTCTTTTGTAAGGTTATAAGCAAAGGTCACCTCTTCTTCAGTTTGAGGAATCGGGATGGTGGTTCCGGCTTCTAGGGCATCTATCACCGAAAGAATCATAGAACTTCCTAAGAGAGCTAATTTGTGAAACAAAGTTTTCGCATTATCCTCAGGAAGAATGGGGATGGCTTCTTGGGCTAGAATCGCTCCCGAATCCATTTTCTTCTCCATATATATGATGGTGACACCCGTCTCTTTTTCCCCATTCATCAAAGCTCGTTGTATGGGAGCTCCTCCGCGATACTTTGGGAGGAGAGAGCCATGAACATTGATGGAACGAAAGCGAGGATGATTTAATACTCTTGAGGCAATAAACTGACCATATGCTGCAGTCACAATGAGATCACAAGGCGTATTTAGTATTGGTTCTTCATCTTTGGCAATTTTGTCGGGTTGAAAGATGGGAATTTCTAACTCTTGGGCTAGTTGTTTTACAGGACTAGGTGTCAAGACTTGTTTTCGACCCACTTTTTTATCAGGTTGCGTAACGACCAATACAACATCGTGTTGTTCGTGAATTTTTTTCAAGATATGGGCACCAAATTCAGGCGTCCCCATAAAAATAATTTTCATGACATCACATTCCTCTCGGATATCGTTGGAAACTGATTTTTAAATCAGGATCTTTGAAACGCTTTTGGGCATCTTTAAATACTTTTCGAATTGTTTCAAATTGATTATGTTTGACTAAAAGTTTGACCGCGCGAGCACGAGCATCATAACTAGGTCCTAAAATGACAACATCCGGAATATGTGAGGCTACTTTTCGGAAATAGTAGCCAAAATGAAAGTTTTCTTTGGAACCACTAATCAAGATACGATTGATCTCCATATATGGATTATAATTCATCAGTTCACGATTTTTGATTTCATCATTATAAAAACGTTCATAATCATTGGTAAGAGCCCATATAATGGCATCATTACCTGGAGCATAGGTTTGAACAATGACAACATCCCTCGTTACAACTTTAGAAATCAAATCATAGGTGAATTCACGACCTCGATGATCATTCATATTGAGAAAACTATCCACATATAAGAATGCGACTACTTTTATATTATCATAATGGAGTGATTTTGTCAAAGCGTTTGTCCCAATCACGATGTCTACGGTACTCTCTTCGAGAGCATTCATGAATTGATTATAATCCTCACTTGATTTTTGTTCATCCAAGGCAAGGGTTAAAATTCGTGCTTGAGGAAAAGTCATGGCAACTTTCGCTGCAACTTGTTCAATTCCAAATCCAGTCGCAATCATTTCTTGAGAACCACAGGAACATTGATGATAGGCTTCGGTCTTATAATCACAATAATGACATTTTGCGATGCCTTTTTGTTCAAAAATAGCAAGAGGAATCTTGCATTTGGGACATTTTAACACCGTTCCACAACTTCGACAGCGGATCATCGAGGAAAATCCTTTTTGATTGACGATAAGATACGTTATTTTTTGTTCTTTGAGAGCAAGACTCATTTCATTGATGACGGATCGCGATAGCATCGAATCATTTGCTTCTAACATTTCTTCTCTCATATCCACAATCAGCCCGTGATTTACAACTTTTTCATGATCATCAAGTAAATACAACTGATTCTGCATGGTTTGATAATAGATATCAAGTGAGGGACAACCTGAAGCAAAAATGAGCTTTCCACCTAAGGCCTGCGCGCGTTTCTTGAGGACAATGCGGGTATCATAATTAGGGAAGAATTCCGAACAATAATCAACCGATTCTTCGTCGGTTACAATGATGGTTGTACCTTGAGAGAAGGGAAGAAAGGCTCCCATTGGTGTTGATACAAAAATATCACATTGCTCTGTTTTAAGGCTCATATAAGCCTCAAAATTATCGCTATAACTGTTTTTGCTATGATAGGTGTATAATCTTGCCCCTTGAGTATGCTCACGTATAAACGCAGATAATTCTTCGACGCCTAAGATGTTAGGAGCAAAGAAAAGGGTTGTTTGATGGTTATTTAAGTTGGATTCAATGATTTTTAGATAAAAGTCACCGATAAAGCGCTCGTTGCTAGAGAATAGTAAAAAGGGTTTTTTGTGGCTTTCAAAATACTTATCCACCAATTGGGTTTGATCAAAAGTGAAATGGGGGTGATTTATCACCCTAGGAGTCTCACTCGTAGCCAACATTACTTGCTCTTGATAACTAATGAGTTTATCTTTTGCCATTTTTCTTAAGTAACGAACTGAAGTTGGAATGGTAGAAACGAGGGTTTCTTCGAGGGTGTTGGGATGATCTTTTAAGAAACTCAAAATGGTATTTTCTAAAGAGGTTATGGCAGATGCATTTGGAGTTGCTTGATAGACCTTCACTCGTTTTCGAGCCCCATAGCTAAAAAATTCATATCCGAGGGAACAATTCCCTTTTTTAATTTCTTGCCGAATGAGATTTTGATAAGAATCAAAGGTTTTATCGAGCGTAATCTTCTTCTTTCCTTGAAACAACAGCGCGAGTTCAGGATGTAAGGATTCATAATTTTCAATATGTAAGGTTTTGCGTTTTTGTTCTTTCAAAAATGAGGGAATCATGAGCGATAAAGTACTGACCAAAGGAGCGATGAGTTCATTTGCTAATTCCTTTGCAAGCCCTACTTGCTCATCGGTGAGTTCCTTATCCATTGAGAACACTTCTAAAATTTCTTTCGCATTTTCCTGATAGGGGCTCTCACTCACAATATCAACGATATATCCTAGCGTATTTTGGAGGCCAAAAGATACCAAAACACGACTTCCGATGAAGATGACATCTTCGAGGGAAGGTGGAATGATATAATCAAATGTTTCATCGAGTTGGGGCAATTTATTATCGACAACGACTTTTGCAAACATCATATTTCCTCCTTTTAAAAAAAAGCCAAATCAAAAGATTGGCTATCTTATCTCAATTTTGTTTTCGTAAATCTCTTCAAGAGCAATGCCAATTGGTTTTGCGCTATTGGGTTTATCGATTAAAATCGGATCTCCAGCAGTAATTTGCCGTGCCCGAATGGCAGCACCGATGACGAGTTTGTATTTGGAACTGGTTTTACTGACCAATTGATCAATGGCAGGATAACGCATTCCGTCTTTTTTGTGATCCATCTTATTACTTCCTCTCATTATTTTCTTTAGGGAACATTTTGCGATAAGTTGCAATGGTTCGTTCGGTTTTTGCATGTTCAGCACGAATAATCGCGATGACTTTATCAGCAGCATTTTCAACCGTATCATTGACAACGATGTAATCGTAGAGATAGGCGAGTTCAATTTCGCGTCGAGCTTTCTCACATCGAGCTTCAACGATTTCCGGGGATTCTGTCCCACGAGAACGTAAACGGTGATATAAATCTTCCATGGTAGGAGGGGCGATGAATATGAAAATAGCTTCTTTCATTTTTTCGCGGACTTGGAGGGCTCCATTGACTTCTATTTCAAGAACAACTTCTTTTCCTTCCGACAATTGTTGTTCAATGGTATCAAAAGGGGTTCCATAGTAGTTGTTCACGAATTCGGCATATTCGAGAAATTTATTTTGACGAATCCGTTCTTGAAACTCATCACGTGAAATAAACAAATATTCACGACCGTTCACTTCACCATCACGTGGTTGGCGTGTTGTCATAGATATCGAATATACGAGATCATGCCCTGGCATTTTAAAGAGTGCTTCACGAACCGTCCCTTTTCCAACGCCTGAGGGCCCTGATAAAACTATCAATAATCCTCTTTCATCTAATTTCATATACTAACACTACCTCATTATAGTAGTATTATACACCATTTCGACCTATTATAAAAGTATTTTTTGAATTTTCATCGAAAATATGCTAGAATAGATAAAGTAAAGGATGGAGGTGATGATATGCCCGTTGATGGAGTCTTTCTTCATTTTATGGTTCAGGAATTAAACAATCAGATTCTTGGAGATCGAATTCAAAAGTTTGCTTGCTTTAATGCGACTGACTACCTCTTAACCCTCTCCTCACGCAAACGATTACTGATTTCACTTGATGTGAATCATCCTCATGTGCGTCTAACGCAATATGAAACCATGGGACAAACACATGGTCTTTCATCATTTCTTAAAAAGCATGTTGAAGGAAGCATAATTCGTGCCATCACCCAACAGGGAGCTGACCGTATTCTCACGATTACCCTTGAAAAACGAGATGAACTAGGGTACACACATTCACTTTACATGGTGCTTGAACTCACAGGTCGTTCCAGTAATATGATTTTTGTGGATGAAAATCAGTTCATTTTGGAAAGCGTTAAACGTAGTTTCATAACCGACGAGCGCCTGATAGCCCCCCGCGCGCCCTATACGGTGATTCATTCGCTTCAACACAATCCTTTTACCCAAGAAGTTATTCAATATCCCCTTGAAGGAGTTTCCCGACCCCTCCTAAGTGAAATTGAAATTCAGGGAAACCTTCGCTTCTTACAAGAAGCGAAAGTGAATCCTGTTCTCATAGAATGGGAAGGGGGATCTTGTTTCCATGCCTTTGATCTTCCTTCATTTGCAGGGAGGCGAACCTATTACCCCACTTTGTCAGCCTTGTGTGAAGCTTTTTTTTCGATTGAAAAACAATCATCACAAACATTAAATGATGAAAAGCGACTACAGCACACCATTCAAAAAGAACTGAAAAAATGTGAACTGAAGCTTTCAAGACAAATCCAAGAATGGGAAGAAGCCAAAGCCAATCTTCACCTTGAACAAACCGCCAACGTCCTTGCTTCAAACCTCCATCTCGTCCAGAAGTATCAAGATTCGATCACAGTCTTAAATTTTTATACCCAAGAGGACATTACAATTCCCCTTGACCCTCATAAAACAGCGAGTGAAAATATCACCGCCTTGTTTAATAAATATAAGAAGGCAAAACGGACCATTGATGCTTTAAGTGCAACCATGGAAGAAACAAAAACCCGCATTCATTACTTAGAGACACTTCTTCAACAAACAAATGCCGCCTCACTTCATGACTTAAAGGAAATCAAGCAAGAAATTGAGCCCAAAAAAGGCCCTGCAGGACGAACAAAGCCTGCCATTTTAACCTATCAAGATGAGGATGGTAATCGCTACATGATTGGTAAAAATAACACGCAAAACAATTATGTGACTCATACACTGGCGAACGCGAATGATTATTTCTTCCATGTTGCGCAATATCCTGGTAGCCACTGCATCTTTCGTGGTGAACTCACAGAGGACGCCATCCATCTTGCTTCTACCCTTGCTGCAATTTATTCAAAAGCCAAAGGAAAGGTCGCGGTGGATTATACACTCGTTAAATATGTGAAAAAGGTCAAAGGTCAGCCCGGTTCTTTTGTCACATATACCCATCAAAAGCAAACTCAAGCCACCCCTAATCCTACTATTACCCAACATTTAACAGTTATTTCTTCATAAACATAAAATCATCTAATGCCCTTATAGGTCCCTAAGATGGTTTTTTATGTTAAAAAATGCATTTTTTTAGCACTCACATATTGACAGTGCTAAACGATTGTGCTATAATATTATTATCCACACGTGGAAAATTACATATTTTGAAGGAGGAAAAAACATGTTAAAACCATTACATGACAATGTGGTGTTAAAACTCGAAAAAATCGAAAAGAAAACACCTAGTGGCATTATTCTAACTGGAGATGTGAAGGAGCAACCTCAATTTGCAACCGTAGTTGCTGTTGGTCCTGGAGCAAGAGTGAACAATGAAGTCGTTTTACCATCTGTAAAAGTAAACGATAAAGTCGTATTTAAAAAATATTCAACGACTGAATTCAAATATAACAATGAAGAATATCTCTTAATTGCTGAAAAAGATATTCTTGCTATCATGGAGGAATAATATGAGCAAAGAAATTCGTTTTTCAAAAGATGCTAGAACCCTGATGTTAAAAGGGGTTGATCAATTAGCAAATACCGTCAAAATAACTTTAGGCCCTAAAGGGCGCAATGTTGTTTTAGATAAAGGATATGGGTCTCCCCTCATCACCAATGATGGTGTGACCATCGCGAAAGAAATCGAAATTAAAGATCGCTTTGAAAATATGGGAGCAAAACTTGTGTATGAAGTTGCTAACAAAACCAATGATGTGGCTGGTGATGGCACAACAACCGCCACTGTCCTTGCCCAATCCATGATTCATCGTGGTATTGATGCCGTTGAAAAGGGAGCCAATCCCGTATTTGTAAGAGAAGGCATTGAACGTGCAGGAAAAGCAGTCGCCGAAAAATTACTTGAAAAATCTCGTAAAATTGAAACGGAAGAAGATATTGCAAGTGTTGCAACCATTTCTTCTGGTAGTGAAGAAGTTGGGAAAATCATTTCTGATGCCATGAGAAAAGTAGGTCATGAAGGAGTCATCAGTGTTGATGAATCTAAAGGCTTTGACACTTATCTTGAGATCACAGAAGGAATGCAATATGATAAAGGTTATATTTCTCCCTATATGGTCTCTGATCGTGAAAAAATGGAAATCATTCTTGAAAACGGATTCGTTCTTGTCACCGATCAAAAAATTACAACCATCAAAGACATTCTTCCCATTCTCGAAGGGGTTGTTCAAGCAAGTAAACCTCTTCTAATCATCGCTGATGATTTAGAAAATGAAGTGGTTGGAACCATCATTGTCAACAAACTTCGTGGAACCTTCAATGTGGTTGCGACCAAAGCTCCTGGTTTTGGAGACAATCAAAAGGAAATGCTTGCTGATATTGCAACCTTAACGGGCGCTACTTTCTTTACAAAAGATCTCAATATGGAACTAAAAGATCTAAAACTTGAACATTTAGGATCTGCAAAAAAAATCATTATTGGCAAGGATAACACGACCATTATTGATGGCGCTGGTGATAAAAATGAGATTGTGAAGCGCATTGGTGAACTCAAAAAACAAATCGAAAATTCAACCAGTGATTATGATAAAAAGCGTTTCAATGAACGTCTTGGCAAATTATCAAATGGCATTGCAATTGTGAAAGTGGGAGCACTTACTGAAACTGAACTGAAAGAAAAGAAATTAAAAATTGAAGATGCCCTCAACGCAACGAAAGCGGCAGTCGCCGAAGGAATTGTCATTGGTGGAGGAGCGGCTTTGGTTGAAATTTATAATGAATTAAAACCCACTCTTAAAGCAAATGTCGTTGATGTTCAAAAAGGAATCAATGTTGTGATGGAATCACTCGCATCACCCCTTTATCAGATTGCTGAAAATGCTGGATTTGATGCGAGCGAAATTGTTGATCGTCAAAAGAAAGCTAAGAAAAATATCGGTTTTGATGCCAAGGTTGGCGTATGGGTTGATATGTTTAAAGCCGGAATCGTCGATCCAACCAAAGTGACACGAAGTGCCATTCTCAATGCTTCGTCAATTTCTGCACTCTTCATTACCACAGAAGCTGCTGTTGCTGATGAAAAAGAAGAAAAAGAAGCCCCAATGCCACAAGGAATGTATTAAAAAAATGCTGCTTAATGCAGCATTTTTTCTTGATAAGGGGCCTCACGATGACGACATTCAAAAGAGCATCGAACACATTCGGGTTTTTTGGCCTTACAAATGTAGCGTCCAAAATGAATCATTAGATGATGCAACTGATGCCACTGTTCTTTTGGAAACAGTGCTTGTAAGCCTTCTTCAATGATTTTGGGATCATCCGATGTTACGAGTTCTAATCGATTCGATACCCGTTTGACATGCGTATCGACAGCGATGGCTGGAACGTGAAATCCTTCACTTAGAACAACATTGGCCGTTTTTCGACCAACCCCCGCCAGTGTTGTTAGATCTTGGAGGGTGCTCGGGATTTTTCCTTCAAACTCATTGACAATTTGCTTTGCCATTTGAATGAGGTTCCGTGCTTTTGTTTGATATAATCCCAATGAATTGATGAGTTTTTCAACCATCTTTTGATCTGCTTTTGATAAGGCTTCGATTGTGGGATAGCTTTTGAAGAGATCAATTGTTACCATATTCACCCGTTTATCAGTGGTTTGTGCTGATAGCATAACGGCAACTAACAATTCATATAGGGAGCGATAGTGGAGCTCGCATCCTGCTTCTGGAAACAATTCCCTCAAGGTAACAAACACATTATTTTTTGTCATAGACATTATTAAAGAGTTCTTGAAGATTTTCTTTTGGTCCGATAGAGGTGGAGATCTTCGCTTTTTTATTGAGAAGAACGTCGATGTATTTTACATCCAGTTTTCTCATTTTTACACATTCCAAGAGAGCCTCATCTATCACATCAAGGGAGAAATGGTCAACACTGATCCAATGCCGAACAACTTCTAAATCGAGAGCTGAGAGCATGTGTTTAAATTCGCTTTCTAAACGACCCACTACGACTTTAATATCGTTCGAGGTTCCTTCAACCTCCATTTTCTCATCACCTTGTTCAAGGATAGCACTAAGTTTGCGATAAGTTTCATCAAGCGAAAAGGTTTCAGATTGATCTTTCTCCGACAAAGATAAACTAACAAAGCCGTTATTCACAAGTTCGACCAATCGTTTACTGATGGTCGTTGTGGAGATACTCATCGTTGGGGCAAGTTCTTTGGTTGATAGTTTTCGTTTGCCCTGTTGTAATAAGCTTTGTAGTTTAATGAGTATCATAGCATCCACTTCATTAAGACCCATTAGATGATATTTATCAATTAACAATGAATCAAAAGGAATGGTTCGATTTTTAATTAGTTTAAAATACTGACGCATCCTATCACCTCGCTACTTTTTGAAGAGCATCTTTTGCTGCGTTTTGTTCAGCTTCTTTTTTAGATTTCCCCTGTCCTGTGCCAAGAATAATTCCATCGTGGTTGACACTCGTGGTGAATGTCTTGTCATGAGGAGGTCCTACTTCTTCGATTAAAGTATAAATGACTCCTTGCCGACTTTCGGCTTGGACATACTCTTGTAATTTACTCTTATAGTCAATGAAAAAATCTACTTTTTGAACATTGATTTTTGGAAGAACCACTTTTTGAATAAGGGTACGTACCCTCTCTAATCCTTGATCAAGATATAGGGCTCCTAAAAAGGATTCAAACACATCAGCAATCACAGCATGTGAACTTTCATTATGTTCTTGAGCACCATGGCCTAAAAGAATAAGTTCTGGTAAGCCAAGTTCGCGGCTGTATTCGACGTTCGCCGAGGCACAAACAAACTTTGCTCGAATTTTTGTCATTTCACCTTCAGCAAGTTTGAAATGATTATATAAATATTCACTAACAATAAAGTCAAGAATGGCATCTCCTAAAAACTCAAGACGATCATAATGTTCGCCTTTATTTTCATTGGCATAAGAAGGATGCGTAAAGGCTTCGCGAAAGAGGATTTCATCATGAATGGTAAATCCTAATTTGAGCGAAAGCTCCTTTAGTTTAATCGCAAAATCGTCCTTACTCATCTTCAACAACCAGTTTTTCTTTCATTTTCGCGACTACATTCCCCAAAACAGCCAATCGGGCTTGGTGAATAGCACGTGAGAAGGCATAGGCATTACTTGACCCATGGGCTTTTACAATGATACCATCAACTCCGAAAATTACAGCACCACCGACATCATCCGCACTCATGCGTTTTTTGAAAGCTTGAAGATTCTTCTTCATGAATAGATAGCCAATCTTTCCCCAAATGTTGCGACCAATTTCTTCTTTTAAAGCCATTCCAAGGGCTTTAGCAGTTCCTTCAATCGTCTTCATGACCAAATTGCCAGAGAAGCCATCGGTAAGAAGAATGTCACATTCAGTGGTGAGGACTTCCTTTGGTTCAACATTTCCATAGAAATTGATATGAGGGGAATGTGATAAGAGTTCAAAAGCTTCATGCTCTAACTCTCTTCCTTTACCTGGCTCAGCACCAATATTCACAAGACCAACAAGTGGTTTTTCTATATGCTGAGTTTCAGTCATATAGACAGAAGCAAACATAGCATGTTGAAGCATATGTTCTGGACGAATGTCAATATTTGCACCCACATCGAGTAATAAACGACTTTTTCCAGCGAATGTTGGAAGAGTTGGACAAAGAGCCACGCGTTTCATACCTAGTAGACGACGTACAATTAGATGACTCGCAACAATCACGCCTTGTGTAGGTCCGGCTGTCACGACTCCATCCACAAGCCCTTCTCTAAGCGCTCTAAAAGTTTGGACGAGAGATAGTTCCTTATTCCGTCGAATAAGGCTAATAGGATCTTTTTCTCCCATGTTGATTTTTTCAGGAGCATGGACAACATGGATGCGAGGATTGGGGGTTATGAGAGATTGAATCTTGCTCTCATCTCCAAATAATGTCAGTTCCAAGTCGTCGTAAGTCTCCATGGCGAGATTGACTCCACGGATTATTTCATCGGGAGCAAAATCTCCTCCCATGATATCAATAGCTAATTTAACCATAAAAACTCCTCATTCTAATATTTGTTTCTTTTCTTGATAATTATTATGCGCCATTTGCAATAAAGTTTGATATGATTCATCTTCAAACAAGACTTTTGATGCAATCAGTTCATCAGCAATACCATTTACTTCTTCAAGTGTGTCTTTATCAGTGATGATGTTTGCCATTTTAAAAGTAATCAATCCAGACTGTTTTTCTCCAAAGATATCACCTTGGCCACGAATTAAAAGATCTTCTTCTGCCAAAACAAAACCATCACTGTTTTCTTCGATTAATTTTAAGCGTTTAATGGATGATTCGACAGTGGATTTGCTAATCAAAAAGCAAGTAGCTTGATAATCGCTACGGCGTACACGTCCTCGCATTTGGTGAAGTTGAGCAATTCCAAATCGATCGGCATCTAAAATTACCATTGTGGTCGCATTGACAACATTGACACCAACTTCAATGACACTGGTTGCTACTAATATTTGAATTTCATTGCGGGCAAACTGATGCATAACTTCTTCTTTTTCCTCAGTTTTGAGTTTTCCATGGATAAGACCCACTTTACAGAATCCTTCATAATAACGACAGGTATTTTCATACACTTCGAGAGCGTTTTTTAAATCTAGGGTTTCGGATTCTTCAATCATCGGAGTAATGACAAAGACTTGACGACCTTGACGAATTTCTTCTTGCATGTGTTTAAAAACCGATTCACGTTCATCGTAACTAATATAATGGGTAATAACTTCCTTTTTATTGCCTGGAAGAGTTTTAATGATAGAAATATCCGAATCCCCTAAAATACTGATGGCAAGGGTTCTAGGAATAGGAGTCGCACTCATCTTTAAATGATCAATTAGATACCCTTTTCCAACCATGGAAACTCGTTGTTTCACACCAAAACGATGTTCTTCGTCGGTGACCACCAATCCTAAGCGATAAAAGCTAACATCTTTTTGAAAGAGTGAATGTGTCCCAATCATGATGTTAATTTTTCCAAGTTCAAGATCTTCTTGAATATCTTTTTTTTCTTTTGCTGAAACGGAAGACGTTAATAAGGCGACTTTTATAGATGTGTTTTCGAATAATTGAGTGAATGTTTCATAGTGTTGATAAGCTAAAACTTCCGTAGGCACCATGATGGCTCCTTGGTATCCAGCGGTTGTCACTGCATATAAAGCAATTGCAGCAACGATTGTTTTCCCACTTCCAACTTCTCCTTGAAGCAAGCGATTCATTTTATAACACGATGAAATATCTTCTAATATCTCCCCAAGACTTGTTACTTGATCTAGAGTGAGATTATAGGGGAGGGCATCGATAAAAGCTTGGACACGTTTATTATCATAGGCAATGGCAATCCCTTCGGGATTGTGTTTGCGCTGATAAAGCATATATTTCACTTTTAGTTGATACTTTAAGAGTTCTTCAAACTTGATACGTTTTACTGCTTGTTCGGTTTCTTCAATAGTCTCGGGAATATTGATAAATCGTATGGCATCTTCAATGGAAATAAGATTATAGCGAATTCTTAGGTCCGTCGGTAAATCTTCCACAAGTTCATGACGATAGTCATAGAACAGTTTTTCTTTGAGTTCGAGGATTTTTTTATCTTCAATCCCTTTAACATTGAAAATAGGATTGATGGCGCTTCCGAGTTCATCAAAAGCAATTTCAGCAGCAACAAACTTATTTTTATTGCCATCAAATTTTCCTGTTAAACGCACATATTTTCCATAATGGATTTTTGTTCGTAAAAAATGGCGATTAAAAATAGTTATTCGCACTTTATGATTATCAATATCACAATAAAAATTCATAACGCTTAAATTTGTTTTCACATTTGCAACATTAGGCTTTCCTTGAACAATCCCAGCGATGGTAATGTTTTTATTGACTTCAGCTTCATCATAATGAACAACTGTGTAGTCATCAAATTTCGTAGGATAATAAAACAACAGATCCATTACCGTTTGGATGCCATGCCTTTTGAGAGTTTGTACCATTTTAACTGTTATAAAATCCAGTTGTGATAATTCCATACTTAACCATCCTTTAAAAGAAAAAGGGCTTAGAGCCCTGATCTATTCTATTGCTAGAATATAACTATAGACTTCTTGATTACCTTCGATGAGCTCTACTTCAAGATTACTATAATTTTTCTCGATATATTTAACCACATCCGTCAATTCTCGATGCTCAATATCACGTCCATAAATGATTGTGATGATTTCTTTTTGAGGGTCGACTGCATTAGTCAAGAGATCTTTCATGGTGTCAAATCGCCGACGATGCGATGTAACAATCTTACTATTCATGATTCCAATATAATCCGATTTCTTAATTTGAATGCCTTCTAGTTCTGTATCACGAATCGAGTATGTAATGAGCCCTGTTGTGACACGTTCCATCACTTCATTCATTTCATCAATAATGTCTTGAGGCTCACCATTGAGGTCAAGCATGGTTAATGCTGAAAAGCCTTGGGCAAGGGTTTTCGATTGAATGACCCAAACTTTGCTTTCTTTATAAATTTTAGCAGCTTGTTGGGCAGCCAAAATGATGTTTTTATTGTTAGGAAAGACAAGAATGTGATCGGCATTAAGAGTATCAAATCCCCGAATAAAATCTTCAGTGGATGGATTCATGCTTTGTCCGCCTTCAACTATGAAGTCAGCTCCCATTTCTTTAAAGGTCTTAATGAGTCCTTCACCACTGGCAACGGAAACAATCGCATATTTCTTTCGCTTTTCAGGTTTCACAGGTTTTTTAACATGATCCTCTCCACAAGGGCAGGGACCTTCTTGAACATGCACGACTGGAGGATTAAGCTCATTGTGTTGAACGGTCATGTTTTCAATTTTCAAGTGTTCATATTCGCCAAATCGTTGACCGATGTTTAAAATATCTCCCGGGGTAAAAGTGTGAATATGCACCTTCACGATGTCATCATCTTTCACCACAACGAGTGAATTTCCAAGGGGAGAAATGAGATCAACCATCATTTGTTCAGTAAATTCTTCAATGCTGGTTTTGGTAGATTCTAGTTTTAAAATAAACTCGGTACAATAGCCAAATTCAGCTTTTTCTGTCGTTTGGAATACTAGTGAACCCGCTGTGTGCATGGTTTCTGAAACGGTTGAAGAAGATAAGAAATCTCCTTTAAGTGCTTTTTGCATTCCTTCTAAAATGCAAATGAAACCAGCACCCCCACTGTCAACCACTCCCGCTTCTTTTAAAACGGGGAGTAATTCAGGGGTACGTTCAAGCGAAGCTTTTGCTTCATTGATGTATTCATCAAAAAATTCATTAATACTCATTCTTGAAGAAGAAATCGATACTAATTTTTCTGTTGCTTCGCGGGCAACTGTTAAAATGGTTCCTTCAACAGGTTTCATGACCGCTTTATAGGCTTGGGAAACGCCACTAGCAAATGCTTTTGATAAGTTTAAGGCATTAATACTTGTGAATCCTTCAAATCCCTTATAAATCCCTCGGAAAAGTTGAGAAAGGATAACTCCTGAGTTTCCACGAGCTCCCATTAACATCCCTCGAGATAGTTTTTTTGCTACTTCATATATATTTGTTTCATCAAAGTTTTTTAGTTCGTTGACTCCGCCTTCGATTGTCATCTTCATATTCGTTCCAGTATCGCCATCGGGGACTGGGAATACATTGAGGGCATCAATTGATTGATAATTAATTTTCAGATTTTCTGCCCCATTGATGACAAGCGTTTTGAATAGTGAGCCATCTAATTTGGTTATTTCCATGAATTTTCACGTCTCCATATTTTTTATAGATTAAGATTGTCTCAGATCGTTGGTTACTATACAATAACTATTACTAATTATATCATAGATGAAAAGTTTTTGCAAGAGAAAAGAATGAAGGTAAGGAGGGGGATATTGGTATAAAAAAAGGATTCATGCCATAAATATTACTTGCAAATAATGGTTCCGTGTGGTATAATAATTGATGTTTAAGAATGTAAGGAGGTCAATTATGGCTCGCTGCTATGTCACAGGTTTGGGTACAGTCACAGGTAATAACCGTCCACACTCATTAAAAGCTTCTCGTCGCACTTGGAAGGCAAACTTACAAAAAGTGAGAATCATTGATGAAGACGGAAAATCAAAACGCGTTTATGTTTCAACACGTGCTTTAAAATCCGGTTTAGTGAAACGTGCTTAATGCAACCTATTATTAAATAAATAAGTCAAGTAATGAGCTTGGCTTTTTTATTTGGAGGAAAAGCATGGTAACAATAAAAATGGTTCTTTAAAAAGTTTTGGGGTAGGCTGTTTTGGAATCGAGAGTATGGTTACACAAAATTCACTGATCTGTCAAAATAATTGAAAAAATGCTTTTTCATTGATAAAAGCTCATAAATTTAATATAAATAGCCTTAAAATTGATCAAAAAGGGTGAAGCTTAAGGATTCTAGTCCAAGTTGCTTCACCCTATTTAATATAAGTTTCCATCAAAATGTTTTGGGATTTTAGTCATTTTTGACCCCAAACTATTGGATGACTTTTTGGTCTGACCCCAAGCTATTGGAAAGACCCATAAAAAGCAACTCTCTATTAATAGAGGGTTGCTTTTTCGCATTTTATTGGGTTTTATTCAATGGGAATCGTGTCTTCATAGACAAGGTTATTATTCGAAGATGCCGAATAGGTAACCGTAGACTCATCAAAACTGGCAGTGATCGAGCCAAAAACAGCTTCATTATTTTCATTATAAGAGTCAAGACTTGCGCTCCCATAGAGAGGATCAACCCCTTCATAACGGTCAGAAAGCATCATGTATTGAATCACAAATTCCTCATTGCCCAGTTCTATTTCATACATAGATTGTTCTTCATTTAATTTGTTTTGTAATAAGGTAATACCCTCATCACGACTATAAATGGAACTTTCCGTAATGCAGATGTTATCCTTAATGATGCTAAAAGAGTAAGTACTTTGTGAGGTATTCGTGATTTTTGTTGTTGAAACATAGTTTTCACTATCAATGGAAATCGCAAGATTTAAAATAATCTTATCATCAATCGATTGTTTTTCACCGGTAATAGTATAAATTTCATCAAGATAAACAACTTTTGCATGAATGATGGATGTATTATCTTGGCAATATTCACTATCAAAGTATAAAGCATACGATAAAGATACTCCTTGCATACCTGAGAAGGTATATCGAATCCCATAATCAAAATCATATAGTGGTGTAATGGCTTCATAAGTTCCTTCATAGAAAAAATGATCAAGAACAGATAGATAGTAATGAATGAACTGAACACTTTCATTCTCAAGGTCAGAAGGATTGTCTTGATATAACTTTCGATTCGAACGATAGAAAGACGTTAATCCGAGGAGAGGGAGGGGATCAAAAGTGGCCGCTTCTGTCGGAGATAAGGTAGCGAAATCGCCCAAACCCTCAACCTCAGGTGCAAGACCATCATGAGGATTTGGAAAGAGAATGAATCCTGTGACAATTAAGATTAAACAAGATAAGGATATGGCAAGATTGCGCCAGGTAAAGCGTCGTATGACGACCTTCTCATAGGGGGGTTCGATCTCGATACGATGAATTGTTTCAAATGGGATAGAAGGAACATCTGAAGACAATTGTGACTTTATCAAATCGATTTTTTCGCGATATGTTTTCATAACTCCTCCTAATATTCTTTGATTTTTTTTATAGCTCGACTATAGTGCCATAGGACAGTTCCTAAAGGCAATTCCATAATGGGTGCAATTTGTCGAAAAGGTAAATCACTCATGATGTGAAGAAGAAAGATGCTTCGTTCGGTTTCTGATAAACGATCTAACATTTCTCCCACCATCAGTTGTTGTTCTCCACGAGCAGGAGTCACATCACCAATGTAATCGAGGTCTTCTTGATCGACTAGTAAAGTCTTCTTGCGCTCTCGATAATAGTCAATGGCCTTATTACGGGCAATGACTAAGATCCAACTTAAGAAGTTTCGCCCTCGCTCATATTGATGGATTTTTTCAATCACAGTCATATAAGTCTCTTGCATCAGGTCTTCTGCCATAGAGGAATCTCTAACAATAGAGACGATCATGGCATAAACAGCTTGCTTCGTCGCATCATATAACGATGCGAAGGCTTCTTCATCACGACTAATGATACCATCGATGTATTCTTCGTATCGAGCCATTCAATCATCTCCTTGAATGACTCATTATAACACCTTTTTTTTATGTTTGCAAGAATTGGATTGAGATTAAAGCAATTGCTTTAGCCGACCAAATCTGGTTCAGCGGGGTCGAAAGGTAATATTTCAACGGTTGTTAACTCTTCTCCTAATTCATGAGAAGTCATTAAATTACCACTAATAACATAGAGATAATTGTCAATTCGAACCGCGCGATCGATGACATAATTGTAATTCCAATAGAAGTAAACCAATTCTTCACTATCTTCAAGCTCTTCACCTGGTTTTTGACCAAGCTCGAAATGATCAACTGTATGAAGAATCTGAATTGGGTATTCCCGAGTTAGATCCACATCAAACATAACGAATTTACTTTCGGGAGCGTAGTAATAAGTTGTATAGTTCCATCGAGATGACTGGAAGGTCATACCAATGCAATCATGATTTGGATCTACAAATAAAGCCTTGTGATCATACAATGCATTTGTATAAATCCGACTTTCATAGTAAGGGAATACAAGTGATTTTCCGACTTCAACTGGATTTTCAGCATCAGTGATATCAAATAGCGATAATTTCACTCCTGTTGTTTGCCCTAATTCGTTGGCATCAAACCCTAAACCAATAATATAATTTTCTTTCCAAGGATGTTGATAGGTGCTAAATCCAGGAATTTCCAATTGACCCGAAATGGTTGGGGTAGTAGGATTGGATAAATCAATGACGTAAAGTGGATCAGTTTGTAAGAAGGTCACGATTGTTGCTTGTTCTTCATTGAAACGAGCAGAACGAATGGTTTCTCCTGGTTTTCCAAGTCCTTTGTCAATTTTTCCAACAACAATGAGATAATATTGATCAGCGATGATTTGTCTTTCAAACACATAAATACGATTCATGGCGGTTTCTCTAAATCCTTCGGTTGTTGCAATTCTCATATAGCCATCATATTCGTCCATGGCAAATTGATCTATAATATTACCTTTAAAACTACCCGCACCCCCAAAGAATACTGATCCACTTTCATTAAATAGATAGGAAACGAGTAATCCTGTTTGTGTATAGTTTCCGAGAAGAGTTTCTTCGTATTGTTGAGTGGTAAGATAGATGGATTGTTGACTGACATAAATTTGTTGCCAATAAGAAGGACCTAATAGGACATCGGTTTCAAGGCTAACTTCATCTTGTAATGTCACTTTCGCAATCACGGTGTAAGATTCATAGACAGTATTTGGTAAATATTTAATATCATTTAAAGGAGTAGTGGTAGTAACACCATCCACTTTTACCCATGGCCAATTATTTCTTTCTTCACTATAATCATAATGATTGAGAATTAAGTAAAGTTGATCCTCAATTAATCGAGAAGTATTCAAGGACCCTGAGATATTGTATTCTTCAACAAGATCAAATGTTTCTTTATCATAGATACGTACCCCCGTATAAGTGCCGGATGTTTCTAGAGGCATCCAATCGATATAATATCGTGCAGAATAAGAAGCAAAAATGGCAATAAAATATTGATCAGTTAAATATAATTCTGTAAAGTAATTACTATAATAATAGTAATAGTAATTGCTTTCTTGATTGGATATGTCTTCATTTAAGTAATCGATGAAAACAAGTTCCATATGGCCCTCATTAACATCAACGACCTTAACCGCATTATTGTTCAAACTATAAATGCGATCACCATCGGTTTTCACGCGATCACCTTCATCAACACCTTCTACTTGAACATTGGTCGTTGTATAATCACTGCTCTTTTCCTCTTGACCATTTGGTACATTTGTATCTTCAGCAGTGGCTCCAACGATTCCATCAAGTATTGGCGATCCATAATATCTCCAATAATAGGAAGTAGAGTTGAGTTTTTCTTGTAATTCTTTTTGACTTTGAATCGATGAAAGACCGAGTTCAGTTTCTAAAATATGGGATTGGTTTAATCCACAAGCTGTTAATAAAAATGAAAAAATGAGTACTACGAATAAAAATAATTTCCGGATCATATAGTTCCTCCTACTTACACCTATAATACGATCGTGTGGCTGTTTTTATTGGTGAAAAGAAAACAATCCGAATTATTCGGATTGTATCACTAATATTTTCTTGTTATTGGTCATGAGAATGGCTTCTTTTTCAACAATCTCATTACTTAAACATAAATTGTCATATTGTCCAAGCTCATAATTTGTTAAATCATACTTAAATCCTTGAAGACTAACAATTGTTTTAGGATCTACGGCAAAGAAAGAAATGTATCTAAACTTTCCCTTTTTAAAGACAGTTCGTGAATTAACAAGATAAATGAAATTATGATTATCAACAACTTCAATCGGAAGGTGGGTATATCGAACCAATAAATTCATGGTTGCCCGATAGTGATCCATTCGTTTTCCTGTTGAATTATAAATGATGATTTTTTCAACGGCTCTTTTCAAGACCAAGTGCTGTTGAAACTCAGGACTAAAAACATAGTTGATTGCGAGTTCTAAGTCACTTTTACTCTTGTGGGCTGGATAAACGGCCATTTCTCTCACTTTTGTCTTGATATCCTTTGTTTTACTGCTATCAAAATCACCAATGGCCAAATCAACGGGTAAACGATTTTTGATTAAGACATCCACACCAGCATCAACACCAACTAAAAACTCTTCATCATCGTGTTTATAAAGTCTTGTAAAAGTATCATTGCTTGCACATATAATCTTAATGATCATAAACCTTTCAACTCCTTTATAATTCTATTGCGATTTTTCTCGCGAAAGATGTAGGTTCCTGCAACAATGATGTCACAGCCAGCCAAGGCAACACTTTTAGCAGTTTCATGATTAATGCCACCATCTACTTCTATGATAAAATGTAAATTTTCTTCCTCTTTTATCTTTTTTAAATACCTGATTTTATCAAGGGCTGATAAAAGGAAGGATTGTCCCCCAAATCCCGGTTCGACTGACATCACTAGGATTAAGTCAAGATTCTTTATGTATGGTTGTAGCACTGCTACATCCGTATTGGGTTTAATGGATACGCCTACTTTTACGCCCCGATCATGAATGATGCGAATCAACTCTTGAATATCATCTTCTGTTTCATAATGAAAGGTGAGGATATCTGCTCCAGCATCCATAAATGCTTTCGCATATTGAAGCGGATGACTAATCATTAAATGAACATCAAAAGGAATGGTTGTATAGCGTTTCAAATTTTGAAAAATAACTGGACCCATCGTGATATTTGGAACGAAATGACCATCCATCACATCAATGTGAATATAATCCGCACGTGAAATGGAACGAATCTCGCGTCGAAGACATGAGAAATCAGCCGATAAAATTGATGGTGCTATTTTCATATAACCCTCCTAATACTTCTTTTGATCTTTGATTTCCTGAACGAATAATTTATAGTGTTGATAGCGAGAAGCTAAAATTTCGCCTCGCTCAACCTTGGTTTTAATCTCACAGCCCGGTTCAGAAAGATGCAAGCATTTACTAAATTTGCATCGATGAGGGAAGAATTCACGAAAGGTATGAGACAAACTCAAAAGATCCATCTCTAAATCGAGAATTCCAAATCCAGGGGTATCAGCAACCCATCCATCTTCAATCGATAATAACTCTGTATGACGCGTTGTATGTTTTCCTCGTCCTAAGGCCTCAGAGATTGTCCCTGTTTTAAGAGTGATGGATGAGCCCATGAGATTAATTAAGGAGGATTTTCCAACACCACTTTGACCGGCAACGACACAGATGGATTGTTTGATCTCGTTTTTGAGTCCTTCCACTTCATTAGGAAGGACATACAAAGGATAACCTAAATTTCGATAATATTCAAGTATTTTCGTAAAATTCGTTAAATCGATAAGATCGGTTTTCGTAAACACGAGGATTAATGGAATATTTTCCCATTCTGACAAGGTAATCAAGCGATCAAGAAGATTTAAATTGAGGCTTGGTTCTGTGAATGAGGTAATGATAAATACTTTATCCACATTGCTGACGAAGGGACGAGTGAGGTCGTTTTTTCGAGGATGGATTTT